>NZ_JAALEC010000145.1:0-10574 GCF_014145205.1 Dietzia sp. DQ11-44 | reverse complement strand
GCCCCGCCCAGGGCCCGGGTCCGGGGCACGGCCAACAGTGCCGCCACGGCCATCTCAGCGACGCCGGACCCGTAGGTCCACGCCCGGGCGCTCCCCGGCAGCTCCGGCGGGATGAGCCCGTCGAAGGGTCGGGGCGCCACGAAGTGCAGCGCGCCCATCGCCCCCAGCGCGGCGGGCATGGACCAGTACCGGACGGCGTGTGCCGTGTCGTTGAGTGCCGTGTCGTTTCCCATTCGCCCGAGACTACGGACCCCGATCCCGGCGTTCTCACCGAACGTGCGGCAGCACTCGTTCCCCGAGCAGTCGCAACGACTCCCACGCGGCGTCGATCGGCATCCCGCCGCACATCGGGTGGCCCGCGATCAGGCCCAGTTCGCGAGACCGGACCCGCTCGACGAGCTGGTCCGGGGTGGCCACCAGGTACACCCCCTCGGCGCGCAGGTCCTCGACCGAGCGGGCGTCGGAGTGGACGAAGGAGTTGCGACCGGAGGCCGTCTGCCAGGCACGGTAGGCCTCCGCGTCGGCGAGGAGGTACCCGCCGTACCTCTCCCAGAACTCGTCGGGATCCTGCGCGCAGAATACCGCGGCGGGACCGGAGACCGGGGTCACCACGAGGCCGGGCTCATGCCCGTTCGCGCGACACTCGGCCCGGTACAACTCGGCGAGCTCCGGATCGTTGACCTGCGGTTGGTAATGCATGCCCAGGCGCCCGGCCCGACGGGCGGCCGCGCCTGCGCCGCCGAGGAAGATCAGCGGGTGCGGATCCGAGAATGGTCTCGGTGTCACGCGCGACCGAGGCGAACCGTCGACCGGATCGTCGCCGACCGGTTCCCCCGCCCACGCCGCGAGCATCGTCTCCAACTGCTGTTCCAGCCGTGCCCCACGCCTCTTCCAGTCCCGGGAGTGCATCGCGTATTCGACCGGTCGGTAGCCGAGCCCGAAGGTGAAGCTCACCCGCCCGGACGCCACGTGGTCGAGGACCGCGATGTCCTCGGCCAGCCGGACCGGATCGTACAGCGGCGCGAGCAGGGCCCACACCGCGATCTGGATCCGCTCGGTCACCGCGGCCACCGCCGCCGCAGCGATGAGCGGCGACGGGAGATAGTCGTCCTCGGAGCCGTGGTGCTCGGAGAGGTTGACGGCGTCCTGGCCCGACTCCTCCGCGTACCTGGCCATGGCGAGGGCCGCCCGGTAGCGGTCCCGGCGCTCGGCCGCGTCCGCGCCGGGCGCCCGGAAGTCGAAGCGGGTGACGACGTAGACCATCAGGCGCGGTCCATCAGACCGCGGTACCCGCGCGGGAGTCGGCGAGGACCGCATAGGACGTGCCTCGCTCCTCCCGCTCCCACCAGGTGTCGGCACCGCCGGCGGTGCCGCCGACCCCGTCCTCGACCAGGGCTCTCTTGAGGATCTTGTTGGTCGCCGTGGTGGGGAGCGCATCGGAGACCCGGACCCAGCGCGGCCACGCCTTGGGCGAGAGATCGGGCTGGGAGGCCAGGAACTCCTCGAACCCGGCGGGCTCGAGCTCGCTGTCGTGCCGGACCACCATGGCCGCGGCGAGCTGGTCGCCGACGCCGCGGGGGTCGGGCAGCCCGTACACCGCCACCCGGGAGACCGCGGGATGCCGGAGGACGATCTCCTCGACGATCCCGGCGGCCATGTTCTCCCCGTCGACCCGCAGCCAGTCCCCGCTGCGACCGGCCATGTACACGTTGCCGTCCGCGTCGCGGTAGGCCAGGTCGCCGGACCAGTACATCCCGTCCCGCATGCGATCGGACGTGGCCTGCTCGTTGTTGTAGTAGCCGGCGAAGAAGCCGGCTCCCTCGGTGTTGACCAGCTCGCCCACACACTCGTCGAGATTGGCCACCGCACCGGTGTCGTCGAAGATCGCGCGGGGACACTCGGTGACCGTCACCGGGTCGTACACCGCGACCCCCGGGAACGGTTCGCCGATGGACTCGAGCGGCGAGTTCTCGGTCCGGACGACGATGATCGCGAGTTCGGTGGAGCCGTAGGCGTCCCGCACGGTGCAGCCGAACCGCTCGGCGAACGCGGGGATGTCCTTGGCCGCGGCCTCGTTCCCGAAGGCCGCGCGCAGGGTGGTCTCCGCGTCGTCGGGGCGAGCCGGGGTGTCGAGGATGTACGCGAGCGGTTTCCCCACGTAGTTCATGTACGTGACCCCGTACCTGCGGATGTCGTCGCCGAAGCGGGTCGCACTGAAGCGTCGGGCGAGCACCATGGTGGCGCCCACGGCGATCGCGGGCGAGAAGCCACTCATGATGGCGTTGGAGTGGAACAGCGGCATGGACAGGTACAGCACGTCCTCGGAGGTCAGCTCGAAGGACGGAGCGAGCGCCTCGCCCGACATGGTGACCGTGAAGTTGCCGACCTGTACCGCTTTCGGGTCCCCGGACGTCCCCGAGGTGAAGATGAGCATGAACGGGTCGCCGGCATCGGCCACCGGGGGATCGGCCGGGGGCTCCGACGCGGCGACCGTGGCCGCCCACTCGTCGGAGTCCGTGTCGATGACACTGACATCGCCCAGGTCCAGCCCGTCGAGCAGGGGCGCGAGCTGGGAGTCGGTGAGCAGGACCTGACAGTCCGCCCGCCTGATGTCGCGGGCCAGCCCCTCACCGCGACGAGTCGCGTTGATACCCGCGATGACGACGCCGCCGAGAGCGCCCGCGGCGAGCGCGTAGAGCATCTCCGGGGTGTTCTCCAGGAGCGTGCCCACGTGCCGGGGTCGGGAGTCGTCGAGCATCGCGTCGAGTGCTCCGGCGCGACGGTCGGCGGCCGAGATGTACTCGCGCCAGGAGATGGTCAGGTCCTCGTAGCGGATCGCCGGGGAGTCGGAGTCGGCGTGACGGCGGAGTTGTTCGCGAACGGTGTCGACCATGGGGGTCCTCGGGGACGCAGGGGCGGTGTGATCTGGATCATAGCGAGTCCAGCTGACACTCGTCAGGAAAGTTCGATCGCGGGCCGACCCACGGCGCCCGGACCCCTCCTGTCGGCCCTGAACTGCCTGGCCGTGACCCCCCACCACCGGCGCGCGTACTGACTGAACGTCGTCACGTCGTCGAGGGCCAGGGCCGAGGCGATCTGGTAGAGGGGGATCTCGGTGGTGGCCAACAATCGGGCGGCCACATCGCGCCGCACCTCGTCCCGGATCCCGGAGAAGGACGTGCCCTCACCGGTGAGGTGCCGCTGCAGGGTCCGCGGCGAGACCGAGAGGAGTGCGGCGACGTCGCCGAGGGTCGAGGTCCCCGTGTCGAGGGACCGCAGGAGCAGGGTCCTGGTCCGCTCGGCGTACGTCTGGTCCCGTGCGGGACCGTGCTGTTCCAGATAGCTCAGAGCCAGCTCGTGGGCCATCAGGTCGCCGCCCGTGATCTCCCGGCCGAGGAGCGCGGCGGGGACGCGGAGCATCGCGGCCGACGCGAGTGGTCTCGCCGGGGCGGAGAACAGCTCCCGGTAGCGAGCGGGCACCGTGTTGAGCGGGTTCGGGAGCTCGACCGACAGCAGTCCGTACTCCCCCCCGAGGAGGGCGAGCATGGACCGGTGCAGGAAGAGCAGGACCATGTCGACCGCCTGGGGAGGCAGCGCGGCCGCGTCGTCCCGGTAACCGAACCGCACCCCCAGCACACCGGGGTCCGCCTCCGGATCCGGGACGACCGTGATCTCGAGCGACCGGGCGTGGAAGAACAGGTACTTGGAGGTCATCTCCAACGCCCGGGTGGTGGTCGGGGCGTGCCTGATGGCCGCGGCCACGGGGCCGAGCAGACCGAGGTCCTGACGCAACGCCACCCGCAGGCCGAAGTCGGGGCAGCGCAACTCGACGGCCGCCGTCTCGAGGAGGAAGCCGATCGCGAGATCCTGCACCAGGATCTCGTCGCTGTCGAGGGCGCCGCCCGGCAGCCCACTGCGCCGGGCCAGGTCGTCGGCGTCGCCACCCAGCGCATCGATCACCGCCCTGACGCCCCTCAGGCCTGCAGATCTGACGTATGCCACCTCAGAACTCTCCGCCACATGGCGCGATAGAGCAACCTCTTGGCGCGTTTCGGCAACTTGTTCGGCGGGATCGGGACTATCGTCCTCCGTATGACAGCCTCTGCTGACCGCCGCCCACCGGCCGGCGCACCCGAGAACCCGCTGGACCTCCTGATCGTCGGCGCCGGCATCTCCGGCATCGACCTGGCCCACCACGTCTCCACCACCTTCCCCCACTGGTCGTGGGAGGTCCACGACGCACAGGACGACCTGGGCGGCACCTGGAACACCTTCCGCTACCCGGGGATCCGGTCGGACTCGGACATGGCCACGTTCGGGTTCCCGTTCCGCCCCTGGCCGCACTCCTCGACCCTCGGGCAGGGTGAGGAGATCAAGGAGTACATCCGCGACACCGCCCGCGAGTGCGGAGTCCTCGACCGCCTGCATCTGGGGTCCTGGATACAGAACGCGGACTGGCAGAGCGAGAAGGGCCTGTGGAAGGTCACGAGCGTCCGGGCGGAGGACGGGAGCTCCACCGAGCGCACGGTGTGGGCCCGCCGCGTCCACTACGGGTCCGGCTACTACTCGCACTCCCAGGGCTTCCGACCCGACTTCCCGGGCGAGCAGGAGTTCGTCGGCGAGATCATCCACCCCCAGCTATGGCCCGAAGGCGTCGACTACGCGGGGCGGAAGTTCATCGTGATCGGTTCCGGAGCCACCGCCGTCACCCTCGTCCCGGCCCTGGAGAACCTCGGCGCCGACGTCACGATGCTCCAGCGGACCCCGAGCTACGTCGCCCCGCTCCCCGAGAAGGACATCATCAGCGCCGTGTGGCAACGCGTGCTGCCGGCACAACCGGCCTACCGCGCCGCCCGTTTCACCCACGGCGCTCGCGACATGGTCCAGTATCTCGTCGCTCAGCGGTTCCCCTGGGCCTTCACCCAGGGGCTGCGGCTCCTGCAACGCCGCTACATCTCCCGCGAGCAGATCGCCGAGCACTTCACCCCGTCGTACAAGCCCTGGGACCAGCGGGTGTGCAAAGCCCCCGACGGGGACATCTTCCGGGCGATGCAACGGGGCGCGCGCGTGGTGACCGGACACATCGACACGTTCACCGAACGCGGTATCCGCCTGGATTCGGGCGTGGAGCTCGAGGCGGACGTCATCGTCTCCGCCACCGGCCTGGAACTCGAGGCGTTCGGCGGCGGAACCCTGAGCATCGACGGCCGCGAGCTCGAGCCCGCCGACCTGACCACCTACCGCGGCATGATGCTCGCCGGCGTGCCCAACTTCAGCTTCACCGTGGGGTACGTCAACGCCTCCTGGACCCTGCGGGCGGACATGGTCTCCCGCTACATGGTCAAGCTGTGGCGCGCGGGCGAGAGGAACGGGGAGAAAATCTACGCCCCGATCCCGCCCGAGGTGAAGGGCGATCGCCCGCTCCTGGACCTCGACGCCGGGTATGTCCAGCGCGGCGTGCACCGCTTCCCGAGGCAGGGAACCGACCGTCCCTGGACATATGTACAGAACTACCTCGCCGAGATCCCCGAGCTGACCTTCGGTGACCAGCGTCGCGACATGGCGTTCGACGCGCAGATCCCGCAGGAGGCCGTCCGATGACCCGCCGCGTCTTCATCACCGGCGCCGCCTCGGGGCTGGGTCTGGCGCTCGCCCGCGAGTACCTGGCGGCCGGCGACGAGGTCATCCTGACCGACCTGCACGCCGAGGCCCCACCCGCCGTGACCGGCCTCTCCGGCCAGTGGAGCTACCGCAGGCTCGACGTGACCGACGACGACGACTGGGCCGCCGCCGCGCGTGCCGTGGACTCGCTGGACATCCTCATCAACAACGCCGGCATCGCGGTCGGCGGGCGGCTGGACGCCACGTCGATGGACTCGTGGCAGCGCATCGTCGACATCAACCTGCTCGGAGTGGTCCGCGGGTGCAAGACGCTGGTCCCGACGCTCGGACGAGGCGGCCGGGTGGTCATCACCGCCTCCGCCGCAGGTCTGGTGCACGCCCCCCACATGGGCGCCTACAACGCGACCAAGGCCGCGGCGGTCGCTCTGGCGGAGACCCTCGACGCCGAGCTTCGCCCCCGCGGCATCAGCGCGTCCGTCATATGCCCCCTGTTCTTCCGGTCCGGACTCGCCGATTCCCTCTCCGGCGACGACCCGAAGGCCGACGAGGCGGCGCGCATGCTCCTCTCCAAGACCCCCCTTGACCTCGGAGAAGGTCGCCGCGCGATCGGTGCGGGCCATCCAGGCCCGGCGGTTGGTCATCACTCCCGACGCGCTGAGCACCGCCACCTGGTACTCCAAGCGGTTCACCCGCGTCCCCTTCCTGGCCGGGACGCGTCTCATCGGCCGCGTGGTCGAACGACGGGGTTGACCGCCGTCACCCCCGGGGAGGCGGCTGCACCGCCCGTGGCCATCCGTGACCTCGTCGGACGAGCGGGGACGGCACGATCGCCTCTACTGTGGCGGCCACGGGATCAACAGCCAGTTCACGTTCCGCTCGACCCAAGGGAGATCACATGGACGTCGCCGCCGTCGCCGCCACCGCACCGGACGCACCTCTGGAGAAGACCACCATCCGGCGCCGGGACACCGGGCCGGCCGATGTGCTCATCGAGATCGAGTACGCCGGCATCTGTCATTCCGACATCCACCACGTGCGCGGCGAGTGGGGTCAGACCGCCTACCCCGTGGCGCCCGGACACGAGATCGTCGGCATCGTCCAGGAGGTCGGTTCCGAGGTCACCCGGTACACGGTCGGCGATCGCGTCGGCGTCGGGTGCCTGGTGGGAGCCTGCCACGAGTGCTCGTCCTGTACCGCGGGCCAGGAGCAGGAATGCGAGCGCGGGGCTGTGGCGACCTACGGCTCACCGCTGCCCGAGGACCATCCGGAGGGGCCCGTCACCCAGGGCGGGTACTCGACCCACATCGTAGTCGAGGAGCCCATGGTGGTGTCCGTTCCGGACGGACTCGACCCGGCCGCGGCGGCGCCGCTGCTGTGCGCGGGGATCACCATGTTCTCGCCGCTGCGGCAGTGGAACGTCGGCCCGGGCACCAAGGTCGCCGTGCTCGGCATGGGCGGGCTCGGGCACGTCGGTGTCAAGCTCGCGGTGGCGATGGGCGCCGAGGTGACGGTCCTGTCTCAGACCACCTCCAAGCGGGACGACTCGCTGCGGTACGGCGCCGTCGAGCACTACGCGACCGCCGGCGACGAGGGCAAGGCCACGCTCCGGGAACTGCGCGGCACCTTCGACGTCATCCTCAACACGGTGTCCGCGAACCTGCCGCTGGACCGGTTCCTCGCCACGCTCAAGCCGCGCGGGGCGCTGGTCAACATCGGGATCCCGACCGAGCCGATGTCGGTGCGGGCCGGGTCGGTCGCCGCCGGGCGCAAGATCCTGACCGGGTCCATGATCGGCGGTATCCCCGAGACCCAGGAGATGCTCGACTTCTGCGCCGAGCACGGGATCACCGCCGAGATCGAGCTCATCTCGGCGGACAAGATCAACGAGGCCTATGACCGCGTGGTCCGGTCGGACGTGCACTACCGGTTCGTCATCGACGCCAAGACGTTCTGACCCACGGCAGCCCGACCCACCGGGCGGGGACTCGCCGGGGCGGGGACTCACGGGCCTGACTCACCGCGGGGCGACCTGCGCGAGCAGGTCCGCGAAGTCCTCGTCCCGCGCCTCCAGGAACCGGTGCGCCTGCTCGGCGAAGTCCGCCAGCCCGGTCAGGCGCCCCGAACTCCGGGTCGCGTACACCGCCGCCGCGCCACACGCCCGGTCCAGGGCTGAGGCGATCGCCGACCCCCCGGGCAGCGCGGCCGCCACGCCCGCCGCGACGTGCGGGAACGTCACCTCCGCGACTCGCTCACCGGACTCGCGGAACACCGCGACGGCGGCCCCGATCCTGTCCGCATCGGCTCTGATCGTCCCGTCGGGCATCTGCTCACCTCGTCGTCGTCGTGATCTCGTCCTCGCATCGCGGTCATGAGGTACGACGTCCCCACCCCGCCGGTCGGTTCCAGCGGACCCGGTACAGGCCGGTACCCACCCGACCTGTCGTACCCGTGGTGTCTACTCGGGGTGTGGGAGAACAGCGCTCCCCGGCCGCCGGACCACCGGTCGCCGGCGCCCGTCCCACGACCCGGTGGCGTCGCCCGGCACCGGGACCCCTCCCACAGAGGAGAGCATCCATGTCCCTCACCTGGACACCCACCATCGACCGCGCGCTCGCGGTCGCGGCCCGCTGCCACGCCGGCCAGACCCGCAAGGACGACCCGACGCCCTACATCGCGCACCCCGTGGCGGTGGCGATGATCGTGTCCGACTTCACCGACGACCCGGACGTGGCGGTCGCCGCGCTGCTCCACGACGTTCTCGAGGACGTCCCGCCGTCGGTCTACTCGGCCGATGACATGATCGCCGAGTTCGGCGACCGGGTCACCGAGCTCGTCCGCGGCGTCTCGGAGGAGAAGACCGCGGGTGAGGTGACCCCGCCGTGGCGGGTGCGCAAGGAGGGGTACCTCGCCGCGCTCGCGGAGGACTCGGAGGAATGCCTGCTCATCTCGGCGGCGGACAAGATCCACAATCTGCGCTCGATGGTCGCCGCCCACGAACGACTGGGTGACGACATGTGGGGGCTCTTCAACGCCAGGCCGCAGGAGAAGCTGTGGTTCTACCGGTCGATCGCGGATGCGGTCACCCGACGGCTCGGTGACTGCGCGGCCTCGCGTGAGCTCCGCCGGGCGGTGGACGACGTCGCGGCACTGGCGCCGGTGAGCGGCGGCTGAAGGTCACACCGCCGGGAACTCGGCCTTGATCCGCAGCAGGGTCTTGGCCTGGGTCCGCCCCTCGAGGCCGAGAACCAGGCCGGCGGACTTGAGGCGCCGGGCGAGGTCGGAGTCCGCGGCGAACTCGGACTCCGACTCGATCGTGATCTCCACCCGGCGTCCGCCGTTGAGCAGCACCGACTGCTTGGCGGCGTCCAGGCCGGGGATGTTGGTCCACCGGATCGGCCCGGGGTCTCGAGGGGAGGCCCCCGAGCCCGAGAAGGAATAGTCGAAGTCCGTGCTCTGGGTGCGGGTCACCTTGCCCCACCCGGCCATCGGTCCCACCCCCACCCGGGCGGCGACGGCGTTGCGGCGGGCGCTGTAGGTGGCGCACTCGATCTCGCAGGCCCCCAGGGTGTTCATCACCCTCAGCGCCTCCTCGAACCGCTGCCGCAGGCTCCACGCGTCGTACTGGCCGAACGGCACCAACAGCGGGCGGCCCTCGATCGGCGCCTGCACGTAGACCACCCGGGGGACGACCTCGCCCTCCACCACGTCATACCCCGACCGCACCTGCATCGGACGTTGGATGACGTCGGTGAGCAGACCGCGCTTGTCGGTGACGGGTGCGGTCTCGTAGAAGGACACGAGCTGACTCACTGGCGCTCACCTCACTGTTCGAGGTCGCGGCGGGTGCGGACCTGACGCCCAGAGTATCCGGCGCCGCACGATCGGCCCGCCCGTGCCCGGCTCACCCGAGGGGCCACTCCCCGAGTTCGGTGAGGTCGTCGGCCTCCGCGGTGACGGCCGTGGGCTCGCAACCGAAGCCGACCATCTCCGTGCCGTCCTCGAGCGTCACCCGGCCGAGCTGCATCGGCCTGGGGAGCTGGTCGAGGAAGCTGCCGAGCGCCGCCGGGGAGACCGTCCACCTCTCGCCGAGCAACGCGGCGCCGTCCGGGTGACGCAGGACCCCCGGCTTGGGCGGTTCGGTGTCGAGGCGGTACATCCGGTAGTCGGTGCTGGACCGGACCGGCCCACGCCAGGCGGCGCCGCGTGAGGTGAGCTGGTGTTCGAGCGGGCCCCCACGCCGGTGTGCGCCGAACACCACAAGGTCGACGGTCGGAGCGCCCGCGCGCAGCGGCCACGGCACGAGTGGTTCCTTCTCGGAGTCGCGTTCCCCGGCCAGCACGGCGGCGATGTCGGCCACCGGTCCGTCGTGGAACGGCCGCCCCACCACGGTCACGCCGAACTCCGCGGTCCCTCGGCCCCCCTCGTCGATCTCGCTGGTCGGCACCGCCACGGCGCACATGTCGAAGAGGTTGCAGAAGTTCGTGTACGTCCCCATCCGGCTGTTGAGGGCGATCGGGTCGGCCTCCACCTCGGCGATCGTCGGGTGGAACGGCGCGGTGGGCACGAGCAACGCGGTCGCGCCCAGCCGGTCGAGTTCGGCGAGCGCCTCGCGCCGTAGTGCCTCGACCTTCCGTCGGTCGCGCAACAGGTCCACCGCCGCGATGTCTCGGGCGGGGGCGATGATGTCGCGGACGGTCGGATCGAGGCCCGCGTCCGGGTCCCGAACCGAGTCCAGGAAGTCGCCGACGGCCTCGTACCGTTCGGCCACCAGTGCGCCGTCGTAGAGCAGCCGGGCTGCGGCGAGGAACGGGGCGAGGTCGATCTCCACGATCCGGTACCCGCGCCCGCGGGCCCGGTCGACGGCGGCGCCGAACGCCTCGGCCCAGCCCGGGGCCATCGCCACCAGCTCACGCGGGACGGCCAGGGCCGCACCCTGCCCCGCCTCCAGAGGA
>NZ_JAALEC010000144.1:0-10097 GCF_014145205.1 Dietzia sp. DQ11-44 | reverse complement strand
CGCCCCCGCCCCGGCCCCCGGTCCGGGTCAGGGCCCCGCGACGCTCGTTCCCGGGGTGCCCGTGCCGCTTCCGTCCAACCTGATCCCGCCGCCGCCCCCCGGTATGCCGGTCATCCCGCTGCCGCTGGACGGGCTGCGGATCTCGACGACGCTGCAGATCCCGATCGACACCCAGCGGATCCAGGACTTCCTGGCGCCCACCACGGGTCGGCCGCAACCGGGCGAGGTCGACGGGACGGGCCCGGCGCCGTCACCGACACGGACCACCGTGACCCAGGTCCCGACGTCGGGGCCTGCGGCCACCAGCGCTCCGGCGACCACCCAGCCCACCAACTGACCCCCTCCCCGGTGGGGCGGAACGGGGAGGTAATTGCGGACCCCCAGTGGTCGCGGACCGGTCGTGGCCGCGGCCCGGCGGGTCAGCGACGCCAGTAGAGACGACGCGGGCGCATCGTGCGCACCGCGTCGGCGTATCCGCGGCAGTAGTCCCACGAGACGTAGTCGTCCGGGATGGGGTCGAACGCGGGCTCGTGGGGCAGGAGTGAGCCGTCCTCCAGGAGCTGCATGAGGTTGGCGCGGAGCATGTCCCACTCGTGGTAGTGCTCCTCCGCGCAGTCCTCGCACTGCACGGCCACCCCCTTGACGCCGGTGGGGGCCAGGAGTTCGCGGAACTCCGCGAGATCGGCGAGGTCCTCCTCGATCGCACGGCGTTCCTCCGCGTCGAGCGGCCCGGAGGGGATGCCGTCGTCCACGGGGTCGAGCCCGGCCAGTTCCGAGGTCGGATCGTCCGGATCGCCGGCGAACGGGTCGGGCGGCATTCCGTGCCGTAGGGGATCGTTCACGCTCCCACCGTACCCGTGGGCACCACCTGGCGGGGCCGACGGTTCGAACCCGGGACCCCGGACGCACTATCCTCGGACTCCAGACCCAGACGACCCCCAGGAGGACGGCAGATGAGCGAGTCGCGAGGCCCCGTGCGCACCGGCGGCGACGATCCCACCAAGGTCGCCATGGTGGGCCTGACCTTCGACGACGTGCTGCTGCTCCCGGCCGCCTCCGAGGTGGTCCCCAGTGAGGTCGACACGAGCACCCGGCTCACCCGGGACATCACGTTGCGGGTGCCGCTCGTATCGTCCGCGATGGACACCGTCACCGAGGCCCGGATGGCCATCTCCATGGCCCGCCAGGGCGGGATCGGGGTGCTGCACCGCAACCTCTCCGTGGCCGACCAGGCGGCCCAGGTGGACACGGTCAAGCGGTCGGAGGCGGGCATGGTCACCGACCCGGTCACCTGTGCTCCCGCCAACACCCTCGCCGAGGTCGACGAGATGTGCGCCCGTTACCGGATCTCCGGCCTGCCGGTGACCGACGAGCGGGGCGAACTCGTGGGCATCATCACCAACCGGGACATGCGTTTCGAGGTGGACAAGTCGCGTCGGGTCGACGAGGTCATGACCCGCGCACCGCTCGTCGTCGCGCGGGAGGGTGTCACGGCGGAGGCCGCCCTCGGACTCCTGCGACGCCACAAGATCGAGAAGCTGCCGATCGTGGACGGCGACGGTCGCCTCACCGGGCTCATCACGGTCAAGGACTTCGTGAAGACCGAGAAGCACCCGGACGCCACCAAGGACTCCGACGGTCGACTGCGCGTGGCCGCGGCGATCGGGACCGGCGAGGACGCCTGGCAGCGCGCCGGGACCCTCACCGACGCCGGTGTGGACGTCCTCGTCGTCGACACCGCCCACGCCCACAACCGCAACGCACTCGAGATGGTCGCCCGCGTCAAGCGTGAGCTCGGCGACCGCGTCCAGGTGATCGGCGGCAACCTCGCCACCCGCGGCGCGGCCCAGGCCATGATCGATGCGGGCGCGGACGCGATCAAGGTCGGCATCGGTCCCGGCTCCATCTGCACCACCCGCGTCGTCGCGGGGGTGGGGGCCCCGCAGATCACCGCGATCCTCGAGGCCTCCGTGGCGGCCCACGCCGCGGGCGTCCCCGTGATCGCCGACGGCGGAATGCAGTACTCGGGGGACGTGGCCAAGGCGATCGCGGCCGGGGCGTCGGCGTGCATGTTCGGTTCGCTGCTCGCGGGCTGCACGGAGTCGCCCGGGGAGCTGATCTTCGTGGACGGCAAGCAGTACAAGGTCTACCGGGGGATGGGGTCGGTCGGCGCGATGCGCGGCCGGGGCAAGCCGGGGCAGGAGAAGTCGTTCTCCAAGGACCGCTACTTCCAGGACGACGTGCTGTCCGAGGAGAAGCTCGTCCCCGAGGGTATCGAGGGACGGGTGCCGTACCGCGGCGACGTCGCGCAGGTCCTGCACCAGCTCACCGGTGGACTGCGCGCGGGGATGGGGTACACGGGATCGGCCACGATCCCGGACATGAACCGCGCCCAGTTCGTCCAGATCACGGCGGCGGGGCTTAAGGAGAGCCACCCCCACGCGATCCAGATGACCGTCGAGGCCCCCAACTACAACGTCAAGGACTGAGGGCGCGTGCGCAACGTCGTGGAGATCGGAATGGGCCGTGAGGCCCGACGGATGTACGGGCTCGGCGAGGTGGACATCGTCCCCTCCCGACGCACCCGCAGCTCCAAGGAGGTGTCGACGGCCTGGCAGATCGACGCCTATCAGATGGACCTGCCCGTGATGACCCACCCGACCGACGCGGTGGTCTCACCCGAGTCGGCGGTGGAGTTCTCGAGGCTCGGTGGCCTGGCCGTCCTCAACGGAGAGGGCCTGTGGGCGCGCCACCAGGATCCGGAGGCCGCGATCGCCGAGCTGCGCGAGCTCGCTCTCGAGGACGTGACCGGCCACCGGGCCGTGGCGCGTCTCCAGGAGCTGCACCGCGCCCCGATCGACCGCGAGCTGCTCGCGGCGGCGGTCCGGCGGATCCGGGACGAGGGCGGCACGGTCGCGGTCCGGGTGTCCCCCCAGCACGCGCGCGACCTCACGCCCGGTCTGGTCGCGGCCGGGATCGACCTGCTCGTCGTCCAGGGCACCATCATCTCCGCCGAACACGTGAGCGGCGAGGACGAGCCGCTGAACCTCAAGGACTTCATCCACGAGCTCGACGTGCCGGTGATCGCCGGCGGCGTGGTGGACTACAAGACCGCCCTGCATCTCATGCGCACGGGTGCGGCCGGTGTGATCGTGGGTTACGGCGGCGTCGAGGGGGTCACCACCACGGGTTCCGTGCTCGGGATGGAGGTCCACATGGCCACCGCGATCGCCGACGCGGCGGCCGCGCGACGCGACTACCTGGACGAGACGGGGGGCCGGTACGTGCACGTACTGGCCGACGGCGACATCTACACCTCGGGTGACATCGCCCGTGCGGTGGCGTGTGGCGCCGACGCCGTGGTGTTGGGTCCGTTGCTGGCCGGGTCGTTGGAGTCCCCGGGGCGGGGTGTGTACTGGGACGCCGTGTCCGCCCATCCCAAGGTCCCCCGTGGACACGTGGCGGAGATCGACGACGAGACGGCCCTGGCGCCCCTGGCAGAGGTCCTGGAGGGGCCGACGAGCGTCCCGGACGGAACCCGGAACCTCATGGGTGGCCTCCGTCGCGCGATGGCCAAGTGCGGGTACTCGGACGTCAAGGGATTCCAGAAGGTGGACCTGTCCGTCCGCCCCTGACGCGGTGGACAAAACGGGAGCTACTGTCGGGTAGGTTCTTGGTGCTCGGGTACTGTGACCTACACCTCGACCACCAGGGAGCCCCACCATGACGACATCGACGCCGTCGCCCTCGACCACCGCCTCCACCGGGAGTCCCGACACGGACGTCCTCGTCGTCGGGTCCGGATTCGGCGGAAGCGTCACCGCTCTGCGCCTGTCGGAGAAGGGGTACCGCGTCACGGTCGTCGAGGCCGGCCGACGGTTCGAGGACTCGGACTTCCCCAAGACCTCGTGGCGGCTCAACCGGTACGTCTGGGCGCCCAAGCTGAAGTTGTTCGGTCTCCAGCGCGTGCATCTGCTGCGCGATGTGATGGTCATGGCGGGGGCGGGCGTCGGCGGTGGCTCACTCAATTACGCCAACACCCTCTACAAGCCCAACTCCCCGTTCTTCAGGGACCGGCAGTGGGGCCACATCACCGACTGGGAGGACGAGCTCACCCCGTTCTACGATCAGGGGCGCCGGATGCTCGGTGTGGTCACCAACCCCACCCATACCCATTCCGACGACGTCATGAAGGCCGTCGCACGGGACATGGGCGCCGAGGACACCTTCGTCTACACGCCGGTCGGGGTGTTCTTCGGGGAGAAGACCGGGGGAGAGGGCAAGCCCGGCGAGACCGTCCGCGACCCGTACTTCGGGGGTGTGGGGCCGGATCGGACCGCCTGTATCGAGTGCGGCGAGTGCATGACCGGCTGCCGGCACGGGGCCAAGAACACCCTGCTCAAGAACTACCTCGGCCTGGCCGAGCGGGCCGGGGCCCGGGTTCTCGACCGCACGACCGTCAGTGGCGTGCACGAGCGTGCCGACGGCACGTGGGAGGTGACGCTCGAGCGCACCGGAGCCTGGACCAGATGGGGTAAGCGCACCACCACGGTCACCGCCTCGCACGTCGTGATGGCCGCCGGAACCTGGGGCACCCAGCATCTGTTGCACTACGCCAAGGACGACGGCTCGCTGCCCCGGCTCTCGCCGGCGCTCGGGAAGCTCACCCGCACCAACTCCGAATCGATCCTCGGGGCGATGCGCCCCAATTACCTGCCGGAACAGGATTTCTCGGAGGGCGTGGCGATCACGTCGTCGTTCCATCCCCGGCCGGACACCCACATCGAGCCCGTCCGCTACGGCAAGGGCTCCAACGCCATCGCGATCCTGCAGACCCTTCTCACGGACGGGGACGGGCCGCTCCCGCGGTGGCGCACCCTGGTGAACGAGATCCGGCGCAAGCCGAGCATGTTCCTGCAGCTGTTCTACCTGCGGCGGTGGAGCCAGCGGTCGGTGATCACCCTGGTCATGCAGAACCTCGACAACTCCCTGGAGACCTCGGTCAAGCGTCGCGGGCCGTTCCGGTACGTCACCAGCAAGCAGGGCCACGGCGAGCCCAACCCGACCTGGATCCCCGCGGGCAACGAGGCCACCCGGCGGATCGCCGAGAACATCGGCGGACTGGCCGGCGGGACGTGGGGCGAGATCGCCAACATGCCGATGACCGCGCACTTCCTCGGCGGATGTGCGATCTCCGATTCGCCGGACAGTGGCGTCGTGGACCCCTACCACCGGGTGTGGAACTACCCGACGATGCACATCGTGGACGGGTCCGCGATCTCCGCGAACCTCGGGGTGAACCCCGCGCTGAGCATCACCGCGCAGGCCGAGCGGGCCATGTCGCTGTGGCCCAACAAGGGTGAGGCCGACCCCCGGCCCGCACAGGGCGAGCCCTACGAGCGCGTGACCCCGGTGGCGCCCGTGTCGCCGATCGTCCCGGAGGCGGCGCCCGGCGCGCTGCATCTGCCGATCGTCGGTGTCTCTAGCGGGGGTGCTCCCGCTCGCGCGTGAGCTCGAGCAGTTCCTCGAGCCCGGCCCCGATCCCACGGGCGATCACGTCCGGGTCGGGCACGAGGTGCTCGCACGAGATCACTCCCAGGTCGAGGTGGCCGTCGATCGACACGCTGGTCACCGACAACCCCGCACCGTGGAGCAGCGGGCCGAAGGGGTGCATGTGGGTGATCCGTGCGCCGAGGAAGTAGAGCGGCTTCCGGGGCCCGGGCACGTTGGAGATGATCAGGTTGTAGATCACCGGGTGGACGTCGGCGAGTCTGAGCGCCTCGTACACCCGCATGCCCATGTCGAGGAGGCCGCGGGGGCTCATCCGGCCCCAGTTGTCCAGCAGGGCCGGTCGGATACTCCCGGCCTGCTCCTTGGCGGTCGCCGACGCGTCGACTATCCGGTGGAACCGCTCGACGGGATCGGGCACATCCGTCGCGAGGGACGCGAACATCGCCGAGACCTGGTTCGCGCCGCCGGTCGTCAGATCCGCGCGGGTGGACATGGGGACGATCGCGACCATCGACGCGTCCGGGGCGTCGCCGTGCTCCTCGAGGTAGGACCGGACCGCGCCGCCGACCACGGTGAGCAGGACGTCGTTGACCGTGCCGCCCAGGCGCGTGGTGACCTCCTTGACGGCCCGCAGGTCGAGCGTCACCGTGGCCACCGCGCGGTGCGGGGTCAGGGAGCGGTTGAACAGGGTCCGCGGCGCGGTGAAGGGGGCGGGCATGGACCGTCCGCCGTCCTCCCGGCCCCGGGCCCGCTTCATCGCCCCCGGTACGGAGAGCGTCTCGGGCAGGAGGCGGAGGAGCGCCAGGGGTCGGCCGATCAGATCCCGCGCGCCCCCGGCGATGAGTTGGACGGTGTTGGCGCGGCCGACGTGGGTCCGGACCAGTGCGGGATCCTGGATGGGCGTGGAGGCGTCCGTGGCCGCGAGGGTGGCGAGCAGTTCGGCACCCAGCATGCCGTCGATGAGCGCGTGGTGGACCCGGCAGAACGCGGTGACGGTGGGGGCGGCCGGGTCGCCGCGCTCGATGATCCACACCTGCCACAGCGGGTGGGAGCGGTCCAGTGGTGTCGAGGCGAGTCGCCCGCACGTGGCCAGTAGCTCGTCCTCGCCGCCGTCCGGATCGAGCCGGATCCGGTGGACGTGACGGGTGATGTCGAAGTCGAAGTCCTCCACCCACGCCGGGTGTCCCAGGTTCAGGCGGGAGTCGTGGATCCTGCGCCGGAACGGCGGGATGGCCTTGACCCGCCGGGCGAGCCCGGACCGGAGGCGCTCGAAGGAGTACCCCTCGTCGATGGTGGAGACGTCGAGGTGCACCACCCCGTTGATCACCATCATCTGCTCGTCGGTCTCGAGGTACAGGAAGCTGGCGTCGAGGCCGCTCATCCGTTCCACGGGTCACCCCTCCTCGGTCGTCGTGGACCCCGGCGGGGTCGAGACCGTCGCCCCGGCGTCCCCCGCCCCGGCCGCCGTCTCCCGGGTCAGTTCGAGCAGGCGGTCCATCGATTCCCGCAGCCCGGTGGCGATGAGTCCGGGGTCGGGCACGAGGTGCTCGCACGCGTTGATCCCCACGTCGAGCCGATCGCCGAGGGACATCGCCGTCACGGACAGCCCGGAACCGTGCATCAGCGGGCCCAGCGGGTACATGTGGGTCACCCGCGCGCCGAGGAAGTCCGGTGTCTTTCGGGGGCCGGGGAAGTTGGAGACGCTGAGGTTGTGCACCACCGGGTGCAGGTCGGCGAGGTGGAGGTCCCCGTACAGGCGCATCACCAGCGACAGGGCGCCGGACGGCGCCAGCGTGGCCACGTCCTGGATGAGGCCCGGGCGCATCCCACCCCGGGCCCGCCTCTTGCCCCGCCGGGTCCGCCGGGCCACCGCCCGCAGCCGCTCGAGCGGGTCCTGGATGTCGGTCCCCAGCGACGCGAACAGCACGGTCACCCGGTTGTTGCCCTGGGTCCCCTCGTCCCCGCGAGTCGACACGGGCACGACCGCCACGAGTGGCTTCTCGGGGAGGTCGTCGTGGAATCGCAGGTACCGACGTAGTCCGCCGCCCACCACGGTCAGGAACACGTCGTTGACCGTCACCCCGAAGGCGTTCTTGACCTCCTTCATCTCCGTCAGGTCGAGCGAGGTGCCCCGGACCGCCCGGTGCGGGGTGATCGTCGCGTTGAACCGGGTCCTCGGGGCGGTGAACGGCGCGGCGCCGGGGATCGGGGTGGTCTGCGCCGCGTCACCACCGTCCTCCACCGCCTCCGCCGCGTTCCCGCCGGACCTCCTCGTGGCCGTGGCCCTGCGCAGTCTCCACGGCAGCATCGCGGCCTCCGGGACGAGCCGGGCGAGGGTGAGTGGTCGGCGCACGGAGAAGTCCCACAGGCCGCCTGCGACCAGTCCGATCGGATTGGCCCCACCGGCGTGGACCCGCACCGGGTCGAGATCACGGGCGGACGGGGTGGTCCCGGCCCCGCCGAGCTTCCGCAGGACCGCCGCGGCGCTGGTCCCGTCGAGCAGCGCGTGGTGGGCGCGGAAGAACACGGCCACCGTGTCCGGGTCGCCAGGCCCTCGAGGACCCACATCTCCCACAGCGGCCTCGACCGGTCGAGCGGGCGACTGCTGAGGCGGCCGCACATCTCGAACACGGCGTCGTCGTCACCGGGCGGCTCCACGTCGACGCGTCGGACGTGCCGCGTCACGTCGAGGTCGTATTCCTCGACCCATGCCGGATGCCAGAGGTTCAACACGGAGTCGTAGATCTTGCGGCGGAACGCGGGGATCTCCTTGACCCGACGGGCGAGTTCCGTCCGGAGTCGCTCGAAGCTGTACGCGGACCCCTGGTCGGAGACGTCCACCACGAGGATCCCGCCCACGACGAGCATCTGCTGCGCCGTCTCCAGGTACAGCAGGCTCGCGTCGAAGCCGGTCATCCTCTCCATCGGTGCCCTCCCGGTCGATGGTCACGGCCGAGGACGACCCCGGTCGTGATGTGATCCATTGTGAACACCCCGGGGGCGGAAGTGGCCGAGTTCGGCGGAGTGGCCACGGGGCCTAGACTCTGGTCCGTGGCCGAGAACGCACAGACCGACTCCCAGATCACCGCCGGATCCACAGGAGCCCCCGCCCCGCCCCGGCCGGTGCTCGTCGTGGACTTCGGCGCCCAGTACGCGCAGCTCATCGCGCGACGGGTGCGCGAGGCGCGGATCTACTCCGAGGTGATCCCGCACACCGCGACGGTAGAGGAGATCAGGGACAAGGACCCGGTGGCGCTGATCCTGTCCGGGGGGCCGGCCAGCGTCTACGCCGACGGTGCCCCCGCGCTCGACCCGGCCGTGCTCGAACTCGGGTTGCCGGTCTTCGGCATCTGTTACGGCTTCCAGTCCATGGCGGGTGCGTTGGGGGGCGAGGTCGCGCACACCGGCAACCGCGAGTACGGGCGCACCGAGGTGGGCGTGTCCGGCGGGGTGCTGCACGCGGGACTGCCCGCGACCCACCCGGTGTGGATGAGTCACGGCGACGCGGTCACGTCGGCGCCCGAGGGGTTCACGGTGACCGCCTCGTCCGCCGGTGCCCCGGTCGCGGCGTTCGAGTGTGTCGATCGACGGATGGCCGGCGTCCAGTACCACCCCGAGGTGCTGCACTCGCCCCACGGGCAGCAGGTGCTCACCCGGTTCCTCACCGAGATCGCGGGCCTGGAGCCCACGTGGACCGCGTCCAACATCGCGGAGCAGCTCGTGGAGGCCGTCCGCGAGCAGATCGGCGAGGGTCGCGCGATCTGCGGTCTGTCCGGCGGCGTGGACTCCGCCGTGGCGGCCGCGCTGGTCCAGCGGGCGATCGGAGACCGGCTGACCTGCGTGTTCGTTGACCACGGGCTGCTGCGCGCGGGCGAGCGGGAGCAGGTGGAGAACGACTTCGTGGCCGCCACCGGAGCCCGCCTCATCACGCTCGACGACTCGGAGATCTACCTGGGCCACCTCGCCGGGGTCAGCGACCCCGAGACCAAGCGCAAGATCATCGGCCGCGAGTTCATCCGGTCGTTCGAGCGGGCCGTGACCCAGGCCCTCGAACTCGAGGATTCCGGCGACAGCGCGGACTCGTCGGTGGACTTCCTCGTCCAGGGGACCCTTTACCCGGACGTCGTCGAGTCCGGCGGCGGCGCGGGGACGGCCAACATCAAGAGTCACCACAACGTGGGCGGCCTGCCGGACGACATCGAGTTCTCCCTCGTGGAGCCGCTGCGCCTGCTCTTCAAGGACGAGGTCCGCGCCGTGGGCCGGGAACTCGGGCTGCCGGAGGCGATCGTCGGCCGGCACCCCTTCCCCGGGCCGGGCCTGGCCATCAGGATCGTCGGCGCGGTCGATCAGGATCGGCTCGACACCCTGCGCGCGGCGGACGCGATCGCGCGCGAGGAGATGACCGCCGCCGGGCTCGACGCCTCGGTGTGGCAGTGCCCGGTCGTGCTGCTGGCCGACGTGCGCTCGGTGGGGGTCCAGGGCGACGGCCGCACCTACGGCCACCCGATCGTGCTGCGCCCCGTGAGCTCCGAGGACGCCATGACCGCGGACTGGACGCGTGTGCCGTA
This sequence comes from Dietzia sp. DQ11-44, assembly GCF_014145205.1. Classification (NCBI taxonomy): domain Bacteria; kingdom Bacillati; phylum Actinomycetota; class Actinomycetes; order Mycobacteriales; family Dietziaceae; genus Dietzia; species Dietzia sp. DQ11-44. The sequence continues at coordinate 18 of NZ_JAALEC010000144.1, read as the reverse complement.
CGAGACGCTCGCCCTGAA
>NZ_JAALEC010000143.1:0-16008 GCF_014145205.1 Dietzia sp. DQ11-44 | reverse complement strand
TGTCGACCCCACTGTCGACCCCGCTGTCGCGGACCACGGTCACGGACCCCGTCCGCACCGTGACGTCGTACTCGCGGAGCTCCTCGCGGCCCCGGCGGAGCAGCTCGAGCGGATCCATCCCCTCGTGGCCGAGGACGCCGTGCATGTGTGCGGCGAAGCGGTTGCGCGGTTCGCCGGCGTCGACGACGAGCACGCGGCGGCGCGCCCGGCCCAGCATCAGCGCCGCCGACAGCCCCGCGGCCCCGCCGCCGATCACGATGGCGTCCCAGTGTTCCTCGATGTCCTTGTTCGTGTGCATGACAACAGTTCACGCCTGGTATGCGTAAACTGCAAGGAGATTTGCACTATTGGCAAGGAGTTGCGTGTGACGGAGGAACTCAGGCAGGTCGGGACGCGATTGCGGGCGTACCGCCACAGCAAGGGCTGGACCCTGGACCAGTTGGCCGAGCGCGCGGACATGTCGGCCAGCACGCTCTCCCGTCTCGAATCGGGCAAACGACAGTCCAGCCTCGAGCTGCTCCTCCCGCTCACCCGCCAGTTGGGGATCAGCCTCGACGATCTGGTGGCCCCGACGACGGTCGACCCGAGGGTGCGGCGTCCCGTGGTCCACCGGGACGGGATGGTGATCGCGCCCCTGGCCCCCGAGGGATCATCGGTGGGCACCTACAAGATCACCTACCCGCCGGCGAGCACCGCGCCCGAACCCCGGGTCCACGACGGCTACGAGTGGTTCTACGTCCTGTCCGGGAAGTTGCGCCTGGTCCTGGGCGACCAGGAGTTGATCCTGACCCGGGGTGAGGCAGCGGAGTTCGACACCAAGATCCCGCACAGTCTGTCGGCCGCCGGGGCGCGGCCGGCGCAGGTGATCAGCATCTTCAACGACGACGGGGTGCGGATGCACACGCACACCGCGAGCTCATGAGGCCTCCCGGCCTCCCGGTTTGGTCGGTCGCCCGGACGTGCTGGTAAGGTATCCCTCGCTGCTCGAGAGGGCGGCACCGTCGCCCGCGAGGGTGCCGGGGGGCTATAGCGCAGTTGGTAGCGCGTCTCGTTCGCATCGAGAAGGTCAGGGGTTCGATTCCCCTTAGCTCCACGGAGAGATGTCCCGGACCATCGAGTCAGATGGCCCGGGACATCCGTCATTTGCTGGAGGAACGGCGACCGATGAACACTGATGTGGGCGGCAAGTGGCTGTTCCTCGCCGCGGCGATCGCCCTCGAGGTGGCGGGCTCGCTCTCACTGAAGGGGGCGCTCACCACGCCCGCGCTCTACGCGATGGTGGCCGTCGGGTACGTGGGCGCGTTCGCCTTCCTGGCCCTCACCCTGCGGGCGGGCGTGCCGCTCGGGGTGGCGTACGGCATCTGGGGGGCCTCCGGCGTCGCCCTGACGGCGGGCCTGTCGTCCCTGATCTACCACGAGCCGCTGACCCCGCTGATGATCGCGGGCATCGCGGTGATCATCGCCGGGGTGTTGTGCGTCGAACTGGGATCCCAGCGCGCCCGGTCACGCGCCGAGGGGGCCGGCTGATGGCCTGGGCCTATCTCGCCGTCGCGATCTCCTTCGAGCTCGCCGCGACGCTCTCGCTCCGGATGGCCGTCGACAACGCGCGGTGGTACGCCGCCGTCGTGCCCGGCTACCTGGTGGCCTTCGTGTTCCTCTCCCTGACGCTGGCCGAGGGGATGCCGCTGGGGGTCGCCTACGGGATCTGGACGGCCGCCGGCGTGGCCCTGGCCGCGGTCCTGAGCCGACTGCTCTTCCGCGAACCCCTCACGCCGTTGATGGGTGCGGGGATCGTCCTGATCGCCGGCGGGGTGTTGCTCGTGGAGCTGGGCGCGGGCGTCTGAGGGCAGTGGCCCCGATCGTTAACACGGGGTTCACCACCACCACGATTCGCGCGGACGCGCCTGAGTAATGTTCTGCGTCATGGCGATACCCGCGTCCGAGGGCGACGACTAACCGGGACCCCCTCGACGGTTCAGCGATACATCGACGAGACCCCCCGCTGGCGGGACGGCACCCCCGCGGTCGCCGGCGGCATGACGAGCATGCAGGGCAGGATCTGGTGGCTCGCCTCGGCGGGGAAGTTCTTCGAGGGGCTGATCGTGTTCCTCATCGGGGTGGCGCTGCCCCTGATCACCGCCTATTGGTCCCTCTCTGCCGTGGAGACCGGTCTCCTCACCGCGGCGCCTCTGGCCGGGATCATGGTCGGCGCCACCGCGCTCGGTGGGCTCTCGGACCGGTTCGGCCGCAGACAGATGTTCCTCATCGAGATGGTGCTGTTCACCGTGTTCCTGCTCGGCGCCACCGTGGCGCCCGGGTTCGCCGTGTTCCTGGTGTGCCTGTTCGGGATGGGCACCGCTCTGGGGTGCGACTACCCGACCGCGCACGCGATGATCTCCGAGACGCAGTCCACCGCCGGCCGCGGAAGACTGGTGCTGTCGGCGTTCGCGTTCCAGGCGGTAGGGGCCGTGGCGGGGACCCTGGTCGGTGTCGCGATCCTCAGCACCACCGACTCGCTCGACTCCTGGCGGCTGATGTTCGGCGTCGTCGTGGTGCCGGCGGCACTCGTCGCCGTCGGCCGGTTGTTCATCGTCCAGAGCCCGCACTGGCTCGCGAACGTCGGTCGCCACGCGGAGGCCGAGGTCGAACTCAGAAAGCTCCTCGATCGCACGCCGCAGTACCCCTCGGTCGTGACACTCTCGGCAGACCGGGGCGCGGACGAGGCGGAGACCAAGGACGTCCGCGCGCTGTTCGCGGCCCCGTGGCGTCGGTCGACCATCCTGGCATCGGTGCCGTGGTTCCTCCAGAATCTGAGCACCTACGGCATCGGCATCTTCACGCCGACGATCATCGCGACCACGCTCGGGAACGTCGCCAGTAGCGGGTCCTCGTCGTCGGCCATCATCCACAAGGATCTGCTCGGCGCCAAGGGGGCCGCCCTCATCGACGTCTTCCTCCTGGTGGGCATCCTGGTCGCCATCGTGTTGGTCAACCGGTGGGGTCGAATGCGGTTGCAGATGCTGGGGTTCCTCGGCTGCGCGACCGGGCTGGCGATCGCCGCGTCGTCCACCCTCGCCCACGGGTCGGTGCAGACGGTGCTCGTCTTTGCCGGTTTCATCCTGTTCCAGTTCATGACCAACCTCGGGCCCAACTCGATGACCTATGTGGTGGCGGGGGAGGTGTTCCCGAACGCACTGCGCGGGACGGGTGCCGGCATGGCGGCGTCCATCGCCAAGTCGGGTGCGGTGCTGACCTCGTTCCTGTTCCCGATCCTTCTGGTCGCCTGGGGAACCAGCGCAGTCCTGGCGATCCTGGTGGGGACATCCCTGCTCGGGGCTCTCATCACGTGGCTGTTCCGCATCGAGACCACCGGCAGGAGCGTCGAGGAGATCGACTCGATGTACGAGGAGCATCCGGAGCAGGCGGAGCCCGCCCAGCGCTGATACCGGTCAGTCCACCTGTGGCACTGTGGGCGGTATGCCGTCTCCCCGGATCGCCATCACCTTCTGTACGCAGTGCCGGTGGATGCTCCGCGCCCAGTGGTACGCGGGCGAGCTTCTCCAGACTTTCGAGAGCGAGATCGGCGAGATCGCGCTCGTGCCTGCCACCGGCGGCACGTTCCGGATCGATGTCGGCGACGAGCAGGTCTGGAACCGCAAGAGGGATGGCGGATTCCCCGAGATCACCGAACTGAAGCGGGCTGTCAGAGATCTCGTCGCTCCGGGGAGGTCGCTCGGTCACGCCGACCGGGTCGAGCCCACCGACTAGTGGGTATCTCCGTTAGTGCGTCGGGGGTCAGGCCGCTGCGCGGAGCGTGCCGTCGTTGTTGAGACGGTCGAGGTGGCGGTTGAGGTCATCGCGGGTGTACTTCCAGCCGAACGGTTCAGCGCTGTGGTTGTAGCGATTCTCGAAGTTGAGGATGCGTGCGGCGAGGTCGTCGAGGTTTGCGAAGTCGCCGGTGGCGATGGCTTTGCGCTGCAGGATCGAGAAGTAGATCTCGACCTGGTTGAGCCACGAGGCGTGCACCGGTAGGTGCACCAGGACCGCGTTGGGAAACGCCTGGCTCATTCGGTCGATCGAGGCCTGACCTGCGTGGGATGAGCCGTTGTCGACGACCCAGAACACTCGCTTGGCGCTGGCGTAGGGTTCCTGGGTCATCACCTGCTCGACCAGTTCGGTGAACGGGGCGATCCCGGTCTTTGATGCGGTCATCCCTATCACGCGGGCACGGTGGACGTCGTAGGCGGCGAAGTAGGCCAACGTCCCACCGCGGCGGTACTCGAACTCCACGCGCCGCGGCTGACCGGGCCTGGCGGGAGTCTCGGCGTGACGGCGTTTGAGGGCTTGGAGCTGCGATTTCTCGTCAGCACTGATGACGTACTCATCATCGCCTAACTCGATGCCGTTCCAGCGGCGGTGGTACAGATCCAGCACCCGGGTGGCCTTGACGGCGAAGTTGGGGTCGCGAGGGAAGATCCACGATCGGTGCTGCCACGGCTTGATCGCATCGGCGGCCAGCCAGCGCCCGATCGTCGCCGTGGCCACCGGGCGCACCAGCCCGGTGGCCACGGCGTGGGCTCTCAGCTCGGCGGCCGACCATCTGGTCAGCGGCAGACCGTGGTCAGCCGGACGCGTACACGCCAACGCTTTGACCTGGGCGACCTCGACGGGGGTGAACACGCGCGGCCGTCCCGAGCGGGGCCGGTCTTTGAGCCCCTCGAGGCGCTCGGCGCAGAAGCGATGACGCCACTGGCGCACGGTGTCGTCACACACCCCGATGTCGCGGGCGATCACAGCGTTCGCGTCACCGTCTGCGGCGGCCAGGACGATCCGGGCGCGCAGTACGTCACGGTGCGCACAGCGGGCAGCGTTCGCGCGGCGGGTCAGCTCGTCGCGTTCCTTGTCGGTGAGGATGACGATGTCGGCGCTGGTGGGAGGCATGTTCATTTCTGGCCCAGCCGGAGGCGACCGCCAAGCCGCCACGCCGGAACAAGCCGGAAGTCGAGGGCGAGAACGGGCGGCGGCGATGATGGAGATCATGGCCAAGATTCCCGAGTCGACCCAGACCTCACTGCGACAGAAACTCCTGGCGCGCGCGTCCGAACGGTGGCCCCAGATCCAGGAACTGCACACCCGCTACCGGGCCGGGTTTGCCTACGTCGATGCCACCTTGACCGACGGCGACGAAGTCAAGCTCTGCCGACTGCGCTACGCCGGATCAGCCAGCAACTGGGGCTTTGCGATCTACCGCGCCAGCCACAACGACTACCAACAAGCCGCCCTGCCAAACGGATGGCCCTCAGGCACTCCCGAAGAAGCCCTCGACACCGCCTGCGGCCTCTACCTCGGCGACCCCACCGCCTGGATCACCGACCCCCGACGAACTAACGGAGATGCCCACTAGCCACAGGGGTCGTCCCTGGCGGATCCGCGGGGCGCCCGTTCGTCGTGGACGCACCCGTAATCCACGCGAAGTCCACTTTGAGGTAAGCGAACTCTGATGTGCTGAGGTGCAGGCGGTGAGCGCCGCCCTCGACGACCCCAGGGAGAGCGACATGTCCGGAAGACTTCTCACCGTGTGCGGCATGGCCGCCGTAACCCTCCTCGCGGGCGCCGGGACCGCGAACGCGCAGCTCGGTTCCGTCACCGGTTCGCTTCCGGGGTCGACCAGCGGGCCGGTCGGTTCCACGGCCACCGCGGTCTGCAACGTCGGTAGCGTGGCCAACCTCGCCGGGGCCGGACTGCCGACCAGCGCGGTCTGCTCGGTCGCACCGGCGCTGGGCAGGTCGATCGACCACCTGCTCGCCGGAGACACCAACGGTTCGGTCTCCGCGCTCGTCGGTGGCGTCCCGGGGGTGGGGAGTGCGCTGGAGAGGGTGGTACCCACGGACTCGGCGGCCGACCTGGTGGATCAGGCGCTCGCGGGGATCGACGCGACGTCGCTCACCCCCCAGGGCTGAGCGGGCCGGCGCGCGCTCGCAAGACGGGCACGGAGACAGGTGAGCCAATTGCACTCAGTGCAAAAGTGCTGGCCAAAGCGCGTGATCACTGGATTGGAACGCGTTATAGTTCGCTCATGACCCTCGCACCAGGTAGCCCCGCGCCCGATGTCTTCAGCCCGGCGAAGATCGGAAACGTGACGTTGCGCAACCGCATCGTCAAGGCCGCGACGTTCGAGGGCCGCTGCCCCGAGGGCCGGGTCACCGACGAGCTCATCGAGTTCCACGCCGAGTACGCCCGCGGCGGCGTCGGCATGACGACGGTCGCCTACTTGGCCACCTCGCCCGAGGGTCGGACCGACCGGCACCAGTACCACTGGGGCATGGACGACGGCGGCATGCTGCGCAAGCTCACCGACACGGTGCACGCCGAGGGCGCGGCCGTCTCGGCGCAGGTCGGCCACGCGGGGGCGGTGGCCAATTCCGCCTCCAACAAGATGCCGGCGATGGGGCCGTCCCGCATCCCGGCCCCCACGGGAATGTCCCTGACCAGGGCCTGCACCGAGGCGGATATCGATCGGATCGTGGAGGACCACGTCCGAGCGGCCCGTGGGGCGGCGGAGGCCGGGTTCGACGCCATCGAGGTGCACTTCGGGCACAACTACCTGGTGAGCGAGTTCCTCAGCCCCAAGTTGAACAAGCGCAAGGACTCCTACGGCGGGTCCCTCGAGAACCGTGCTCGGTTCGCCCGCCGCATCGGCCGCGCCATCCGCGACGCGATGGGCGACCGGATCGCCGTGACCATCAAGCTCAACATGGACGACGGCGTGCCCGGCGGATTCTGGATCGACGAGGCCGTGCAGGTGGCCAGGTGGATCGAGGAGGACGGCTCGGCGGACGCCCTGGTGATGACCGTGGGCAGCTCCCTGCTCAACCCCATCTACCTGTTCAAGGGCGACGCGCCGCTGCACGAGTTCGCCGCCACCCAGCCGACGGTCATCAAGCTGGGCATGAAGGTCGCCGGACCCAGGATGTTCAAGGAGTACCCCTACACGGACGCCTACATGCTCGACGACGCCCGCCAGATCCGCGAGGCCGTGAGTATGCCCATGATGCTGCTCGGGGGGATCGTCGACCGACCGTCGATCGACAAGGCGATGAGCGCGGGATTCGAGTTCGTGGCCATGGGGCGCGGCCTCCTGCGTGAGCCGGACCTGCCCAACAAGCTGAGGGCCGATGATCGTCGTCGGTCCCTGTGCGTGCACTGCAACCGCTGCATGGCCACGATCTACAGCGGGAGCCGCTGCGTGTTGCGCGACCACGTTCCGCCCGTCCCGGCGCGCGGCTGACCCCGACCGGCGTCAGGCCACCTTCCTGACACCGGCGTCAGGCCACCTTCCTGGCACCGGCGGGCCGCTACGGTGGGACCCCAGGAGGCCCGCTCGAGCGACCCGGGCCGGAAGGGGAGCACATGTCGAGGCGACGGATCACCGACTACCGTGGCAAGACCTGCGTGGTCACCGGAGCGGCCAGCGGGATCGGCCGCGCCGTGGCGATCCGGCTGGCGGGCGAGGGCGCGCGGCTGGTGCTGACGGACCGCGACGCCGCCGGGTTGCAGACGGCGGCACAGGCCTGCCGGGACGCGGGTGGCGCGGTGCTGGGCTCCGAGACCGTGGACATCACCGAGCACGAGGCGGTGATGGGGTTCGGCGAGAGCACGATCGCCGCGCACGGCGCCCCGCACGCGATCTTCCACGTCGCGGGCAACTCGGCATGGGGGCGGCCCGACCTGCTCGAACACCGCGTCTGGCGGTCCATGGTCGAGGTCAACCTCATGGGCACCATCCACGTGATCGAGGCGTTCGTCCCGGCGATGATGGCGGCGAAGCGACCCGCCGCGCTCGTCATGGTCTCGTCCGCCGCCGGTCTGCTGGGTCTGCCGTGGCACGCCGCGTACAGCGCCGCCAAGTTCGGCATCCGTGGCATCGCCGAGGTGCTCCGCTTCGACCTGGCGCCGTACGGGATCGGCGTGCACCTGGTGTGTCCCGGCGGGGTGGACACCCCGTTGGTGGAGACCGTCGAGATCGCGGGCGTGGACCGTTCGAACCCGCAGGTCGCCAAGACCGTGGACCAGTTCAGGCGCCATGCCGTCACCCCGGAGGTCGCGGCCGAGAAGACACTCGAGGGCGTACGCAAGGGGCGCTACATCGTCTACACCTCGCCGGACATCCGACTGGGGTTCGCCGCCCAGAAGTTCGCTCCGCCGCTCTACACGCTCGCGATGCGACTCCTGAGCCGTCGCATCAACAAGGCCGGAGAGGGAATCCTCCCGTGAGGGGGATGGAGACCCTCAACGACGCCGCCATCCTGCTGGCCCGGCTCGGGCTCGGGGCGGTGTTCGTGGCCCACGGATGGCAGAAGTTCTTCACGCTGGGGTTGAGCCGGGTGGGTGAGCAGTTCGCCGGGTACGGGATCCCGCAGCCGGAGGTGACCGCCGCGGTCGTCGCCGGGGTCGAGTTGATCGCGGGGATCGCACTCATCGCGGGCATCCTCACGCCGCTGGCCGGGATCCTGCTGGCGGTGGACATGGCGGGAGCCCTGTATTTCGTCCATGCCACCAACGGGCCCTTCGTCACCCAGAACGGCTGGGAGCTCGTGGTGGCACTCGGGGTGGGCGTGTTGCTCATCGCGGCGGTCGGGGCGGGCCGGTTCAGCATCGACCGGGCGCTGGGCGGGTAGGGCCGGCGTCGCTCGCGGTGGGCGGCACGGCGGGGCGAGTCGAGGCTAACGCCAGGACGGCAGCCAGAGCTGCTGGTTCCATTCCGTCGAGGTGATGGGCATCCCCGACAGGATGGGCAGCATGTAGAGGAAGTTGGCCACCACGAGCCCCAGATAGAGGCACACGATCGCCCGGCCGATCGTCTTGCGCCGTGGCGAGTCGGTGGACCTGCCGGCGATCTCGCCCAGCACCAGCGCGACCATCATCACGAAGAACGGCACCATCACCGAGGCGTAGAAGAAGTACATCTGGCGGTCGTGCTGGAAGAACCACGGCAGATAGCCGGCCATGTAGCCGACGAGCGGGAACGCGTACCGGCCGTCGCGGCAGATGACGGCCCGCCAGAACGCCCAGCCGAGCACCGGGATCGCGAGCCACCAGATCGCGGGCGTACCGAGGAGCATGATGGCGCGGACGCAGGAGTCCTGACCGCAGCCGGTCACGTCCTCGCCCTGCTCGACGTAATAGAGCATCGGCCGCAGGCTCATCGGCCAGGTCCACGGCTTGGACTCCCACGGGTGTCGGTTGCCCGCCGAGGTGGTGAGCGAGGAGTGGAAGTCGAGCACGGACGACTGGTAGTACAGCCACGACTGGAGTGAGTCGGGCAGCCAGTTGTCGTCGACCTTTGACCCCACCGCGTGCCGGTACACCGAGTTCTCGCCGGCGAACCACGGGAGCCAGGTGAACATGTGGATCAGGGCGGGCCAGATGACCAGGGTGACGAAGGCCGGGACGGCATCCCGGAGCAGCGTGCCCGCCAGCGGTCGCCGCACCCCGTAGCGACTGCGCAACGCCCAGTCCCAGGCCACCGTCATGAGGCCGAAGAACGCGATGAAGTACAGGCCCGACCACTTGACGCCGAGGGCCAGCCCGAGCATGACGCCGGCGGTGAACCGCCACCAGCGGAAGCCCAGTCGCGGTCCGAAGTCCGACAGGTGGAGCCGGCCGGCGAGCGCGGCGCGGTGCATCCGGCCGCGCATCTGGTCGCGGTCGACGAGCAGGGCACCGGCGGCGGCAGTGACGAACAGGACCTGGTAGATGTCGAGCATGCCGATGCGGGAGGTCACGAAGGTGACCCCGTCCAGACACAGCAGCAGGCCCGCGACCAGGCCGAGTTGCGTCGATCGGGTCAGCCGCCTGGTGATCCGCATGACCATGAGCACCACGAGCACGCCGCAGATCGCGGCGGTGAACCGCCAGCCCAGTGGGGTGTAGCCGAAGAGCAGTCCGCCCAGCGACTCGATCTGCTTGGCGACGGGCGGGTGGACCACCAGTCCGTAGGCCGGGTTCTCCTCGATCCCCAGCTGCGCGATGCTGAACGACTGCGGCGCGTAGTGCTTCTCGTCGAAGACCGGGGTGCCCTCGTCCGTGGCGGAGGTCAGGCCCCAGAAGCGCGAGAGGAAGGCCAGGACCAGGATGATGCCGGTGGCGATCCAGTCGCGGGGGGTGTCGACCGGCCCGGTGTCCGGATCCGGGAGCGGGCGGCCCGGGGATCGCACGCCTGGGGTCGAGGTCACACCGCGAGCATAATGGTGGCCTTCCCGGGACCGGGGACACGGGCAGGGCAGGACGCGGGCGAGACGCGGACGAGACTCCGGCGGGACGCGGGCGCGGACATCGGCGACCGGGGACGGGGGCGACCGGGGATAGGGTGGAGCGCATGACGTCCGGACGTGTCGTGTTGGCGGCCACCCCCATAGGGAATCCGGGCGACGCGTCCTCCCGGCTGAAGGACCTGCTCGCCACCGCCGACGTCGTGGCCGCCGAGGACACCCGGCGTCTGCGCGGGCTCGCCACGGCGCTCGGGGTGACGGTCCCCGGCCGGGTCATGAGCTTCTACGAGCACAACGAGACGGGCCGCGTGCCCCAGCTGATGGACCGGGTCCGCGCCGGTGACGTGGTGGCCGTGGTGACCGACGCCGGGATGCCCGCGGTGTCGGACCCGGGGTATTCGCTGGTCACCGCGTGTATCGAGGCCGGGCTCCCGGTGACCTGCCTTCCCGGCCCGTCGGCCGTCACCACGGCACTGGTGCTCAGCGGCCTGCCCGTGGACCGGTTCTGTTTCGACGGCTTCCCCCCGCGCCGCGCTGGTCGTCGCCGGACCTGGCTGGCCCGGCTTGCTGCGGAGGAGCGCACGTGCGTGTTCTTCGAGTCGCCCCACCGCCTCGGGGACACTCTCGCCGAGGCGGCGGAGGTGCTGGGCGCCGGTCGGCGCGCGGCGGTGTGCCGTGAGCTCACCAAGACGTACGAGGAGGTCCTGCGGGGCACGCTCGGCGAGCTGGCCGAGCGGACCGCCGACGGGGTCCGCGGGGAGATCGTGGTGGTGATCGAGGGGGCGGACGCCGCGGACTCGACCGCCACGACCGAGGACCTGGTCGAGATCGTGGAGGAGCGGGTCGAGGCGGGAGAGCGGCTCAAGGACGCCTGCGCGGCCGTCGCCGAGGGCTCGTCACTGACCAAGCGGGAGCTCTACCAGGCGGTCGTCGACTCGCGGGGCTGAGCACCTCGCGGGGCTGACCACCACGTCGCGCGCTGCCGACTACCAGGGCACCGGTCCACCGCCCCAGGTGAACGCGGCCTTGTGTACGCACTCGTCCCACTCGGCGTCGGGGTCCGAGTCGATGGTGATGCCGCCGCCCACGCCCAACTCGACGCGCCCGTCGGGGGTGGCCTCGAGGGTGCGGATGGCCACCGCGAGCTCGAGGTCCCGGCCCAGGGCGAGGCCGTACGCCCCGCAGTGCAGGCCCCGCGACCGCGGTTCCCACCCGGCGATCAGCTCGCGGGCCCGTGCCTTCGGCGTCCCCGTCACCGAGGCCGGGGGGAAGGTGGCCTCCACCAGCGCCGCGTTGTCCGCGGTCGTGCGGGCGGTGACGGTGGAGACCAGGTGGTGCACGCCGGGCGCCGGGCGGATGGCGAGCAGGTCGGTCACGGTCACCGACCCGACGTCGGCCACGCGCCCGAGGTCGTTGCGGACCAGGTCCACGATCATGATGTTCTCCGCGATGTCCTTCGCGGACCCCAGCAAGAGCGCCGGGTCCAGGTCCGCCGCCAGCGTGCCCTTGATGGGGCTGGACCGCACCTGATCGCCGCGGCGCACCAGGTACTCCTCGGGCGAGAACCCGAGGACGGCGCCCCAGGGTCCCTCGAGATACGCCGAGCGTGCGGCGGGGGAGTGGCCGGCGATCGCGAGGAAGGTCTCGAGCGGGTCCGCGCGGAGCCTGCCGTGCAGTCGCGTGCTCAGACAGGCCTGGTAGACCTCGCCCGCGCGGATCGACTCGAGACAGTCCGTCACGGCCGAGCGGTGCGCCCCGCGGTCCGGCACGGCCCAGTCCGGGAAGTGGTCGGCAGGGTTGTCGTTGTTGTCGTTGTTGTCGTCGTCCTGGCGGCCGTCACGTCGGGCGGCACCGTGGTCGCGGACCACCTGCGCCGGGTCGGGGGCGTCGCCGTGGCGTGTCCACCGGCCGTCGGCGTCGAGGGTGAGCCACCCGGAGGCCTCGCCGCGCACCGCGGCCGGGAGCGGTGGGGCGGCGCCGGGCACGGTGTCGGGAAAGGACCGATAGACGACGACGAGGTGGTCGCTCTCCTCGAACGCCGACTCCTGCGACACGGGCCGGAGGTCGACCGACGGGACCACCACGGCGCGGCGATCCCGCCAGTCGCCGAGGAAGGCGGCAGGGGGCGCCAGGCCGTGTGACCGCGCCCGTTCCCGCAGCGCACGGAGCAGCTCCGGGACGGGTATCAGACGCTCGCGCACCCGTTCATGCTTACACGCACCTGTGCTGGTGAAGAACTTATTATCTTGCACAGCGCCGAAGTTGTTGACAAGGTTTCAGGAATGTCCACCTCTAGAGAACAGAAGAGTGACCCCGGGAACACGCCACCTCCCGCGCCGACGGCACGGCTTCGCGCGGACTTCGCGGTGATCGTCCCCGCCGCCGTGATCGCCCTGATCGTGGTGGTGTGGGGCTTGTTCTACACGGTCTCGTTCGAGAGCGCCGCGGGTCGGGCGTTCGACGTGGTGGTCCACACGGTGGGCTGGTTGTTCATCGTGGTGGCCACCACGGTCGTGGCCTACACCGTCTATCTGGCGTTCTCCCGCTTCGGCGCGATCCGGCTGGGAGGCGACCACGAGAAGCCTGAGTACTCCACCCGGTCCTGGATCGCCATGATGTTCGCCGCGGGCATGGGCATCGGTCTGATGTTCTACGGCGTGTCCGAGCCGCTCACCCACTTCCAGACCCCGCCGCCGGGTCAGGAGCAGCAGTACGACGTGGCCATGGCCACCACCGCCTTCCACTGGACCCTGCATCCGTGGTCCATGTACGCCATCGTCGGCCTGGCCCTCGCGCTGGCGGCCTACCGCTTCAAGCGCGGCCACCTGATCTCGCAGGCGTTCGTCCCGCTGATCGGCGAGAAGCGGGCCAACGGGTGGATGGGCAAGGTGCTCGACATCGCGACGGTCGTGGCCACGATCTTCGGTACCGCCGCCTCGCTCGGTCTCGGCGCGCTGCAGATCCGGGCCGGGCTGAACGAGACCGGTGCGGTCAGCGGCGGCGGCATCGCGCTCGTCGTGGGCGTCATCGTGGTCCTGGGACTGGTGTTCCTCGCCTCGGCGGCCTCCGGGATCGGCAACGGCGTCCGGATCCTGTCCAACATCAACCTGGTGCTGGCGGTCTCGCTCGCGCTGTTCGTCGCGATCTTCTCCGGCGCGCTGTTCTTCATGCTCGACCTGGTCCCCACCACCGTCGGTGCGTACTTCTCCGACTTCTTCGAGATGGCCTCCCGCACCGCGGTGAGCGAGAACGGCGAGGCGGCCGAGTGGCTGTCCGGCTGGACGGTCTTCTACTGGGCCTGGTGGATCTCCTGGTCGCCCTTCGTCGGGATGTTCCTCGCCCGGATCAGCCGGGGCCGCACGGTCCGCGAGTTCATCATCGGCGTGGTCCTCATACCCAGCACCCTGTCGGTGCTGTGGTTCTCGATCTTCGGCGGGTTCGCCCTGTATCTCGAGGACGCCGGTCGGAGCATCTTCGGCGACGGTTCGCTCGAGCCCCAGCTGTTCAACCTGCTCCGCGAACTGCCGCTCGCGCCGGTGCTCATGGTGGTCGCCATGGTGCTCATCGCCGTCTTCTTCATCACCTCGGCCGACTCGGCGTCGATCGTCATGGGCGGCATGGCCCAGCACGGGGTCGAGGAGCCGTCACGGTGGATCGTCATGCTCATGGGTACCTTCACCGCGGCGGTCGCGATCATCATGCTCCTCGCGGGCGACGGCGGCGGGAACGCGCTGTCGAGCCTGCAGAACATGACCATCATCGCGGCGTCACCGTTCGTCCTGGTGCTGATCGCCCTGTGCGTGTCGATCCACAAGTCGCTCTCGCACGATCCGGCGGCCGAGAACGCCTGACGCGGGCCGGGTGCACTCCCGGCACGGCGGCCGCGGACGCGACCACTACTCTGGACGCATGGCGAAGACAGTCCTGACCGCGGTCGCATGGCCGTACGCGAACGGCCCCCGGCACATCGGACACGTCTCCGGGTTCGGGGTGCCGTCGGACGTCTTCTCCCGGTACCAGCGGATGGCCGGCAACGACGTGCTGATGGTCTCGGGCACCGACGAGCACGGCACCCCGCTGCTCGTGCAGGCCGAGAAGGAGGGGGTGTCGGTCCAGTCGCTCGCGGACCGGTACAACCGGGTGATTGTCGACGACCTGGCCGGACTGGGGCTGAGCTACGACCTGTTCACCCGCACCACCACCCGGAACCACTACTCGGTGGTCCAGGAGCTCTTCCGGGGCCTGCACCGCAACGGGTACATGGTGGCCAAGACCACCACCGGGGCGGTGAGCCCGTCGACGGGCCGCACCCTGCCGGACCGGTACATCGAGGGCACCTGCCCGATCTGCGGCTACGACGGCGCCCGGGGCGACCAGTGCGACAACTGCGGCAACCAGCTGGACCCGGCGGACCTGAAGAACCCGGTCTCCAAGATCAACGGTGAGACCCCGAAGTTCATCGAGACCGAGCACTGGTTCCTGGACCTGCCCGCCCTCGCGGACTCGCTGGGGGACTGGCTCAAGGGTCGGAAGGACTGGCGGCCCAACGTCCTGAAGTTCTCGCTCAACCTGCTCGAGGACCTACGTCCGCGTGCGATGAGCCGGGACATCGACTGGGGGATCCCGATCCCGGTCGAGGGCTGGCAGGACCGGGGCGACAAGAAGCTCTACGTGTGGTTCGACGCCGTGGTGGGCTACCTGTCCGCCTCGATCGAGTGGGCGTGGCGCTCGGGTGAGCCCGAGGCGTGGCGTCGCTGGTGGACCGACCCCGAGGCCGTCTCCCACTACTTCATGGGCAAGGACAACATCACGTTCCACTCGCAGATCTGGCCGGCCGAGCTCATCGGCTACGACGGCCGGGGTGCGCACGGTGGCGAGCCGGGCGCGCTCGGTGCGCTCGGCCTGCCCACCGAGGTGGTCTCGTCGGAGTTCCTCACCATGTCCGGGTCCAAGTTCTCCTCCTCGCGGGGCGTGGTGATCTACGTCCGCGACTTCCTGGCGGAGTTCGGCCCCGACTCGCTGCGGTACTTCATCTCGGTGGCCGGCCCGGAGAACCAGGACACCGACTTCACCTGGGACGAGTTCGTGCGACGCACCAACGCCGAGCTCGTGGGCGGCTGGGGCAACCTGGTCAACCGCACGGTGTCGATGGCGCACAAGAACTTCGGCGAGATCCCGCGCCCCGGCACCCTGACCGACCTCGACGCCGAACTCCTGCGTGACGCGGAGTCCGCGTTCGCCACGGTCGGCGGCCACCTCGAGCGCTCCCGCTTCAAGGCCGGTGCCACCGAGGCGATGCGGATCGTCGGCGCCGCGAACCGCTACATCGCCGCGACCGAGCCGTGGAAGCTGGCCAAGGAGCCGGACCAGCGCGAGCGCCTGGGCACCGTGCTGCACACCGCCCTGCAGGTGGTCTCCGACGCCAACACCCTGCTCACCCCGTACCTGCCGTCGGCCGCGCAGCAGATCCACGGCGCGATCGGCGGGCAGGGCGTGTGGGCCGCGTCGCCGCAGGTCCACGAGGTGATCGACGACATGCCGGTGGACCTGGTCGGGACGGGCCTGCCCGAGGCCGGGCGCAGCTACCCGGTGATCATGGGCGACTACGCCTCCGAGCAGGCCCGGTGGGCGCGCACCGAGCTCACCCCCGGGACCCCGCTGGCCAAGCCCAGCCCGCTGTTCGCCAAGGTCGACCCGGAACTCGCCGAGACCGGACCCGCCTGGGCGCCCATCCAGC
>NZ_JAALEC010000142.1:0-5940 GCF_014145205.1 Dietzia sp. DQ11-44 | reverse complement strand
TCCAGGTGCCGCCGTACCAGTACACCGATCCCAAGGATCTGCTCGACATCGCGATGGGAGCATCCGAACCCGCGCTGCTCGTGGCTCTGGACAACATCACCGACACCCGCAACCTCGGCGCGGTCATCCGTTCGGTCGCCGCGTTCGGCGGACACGGCGTCCTCATCCCGGAGCGGCGCAGTGCGTCCATCACGGCCGTCGCGTGGCGCGCCTCGGCCGGTGCCGCCGCCCGGCTGCCGGTCGCGCGCGCGACCAACCTCAACCGCACGCTTCTGGACTGGGCCAAGGCCGGGGTGCAGCTCGTGGGTCTGGACGCCGACGGCGACACCACCCTGGACACCTACGACGGCACCGGCCCCACGGTCGTCGTGGTGGGCTCCGAGGGTAAGGGTCTCTCACGGCTGGTGCGCGAGAACTGCGACTCGATCCTCTCGATCCCGATCTCCGGAGGGGTGGAGAGCCTCAACGCCTCGGTCGCCGCCGGCGTGGTGCTGTCCGAGTTCGCCCGCCAGCGTCGCGTGAAGGGCTGACGGGCCCCTCGGTTCCCGTTCAGCCCGGCGGGCGGCGGGGCGATCGACAACGATCGAACGTCGCCCGTGCGTACTCCCACGTCTCCTCGCCGTAGTACAGGTGCCCGACGACCATGTAGAGCCCGGCGAACCGTTGGTAGGTCCACGCCCGGTCGAGGAAGGTCGAGTCGATCCGACCGACGTAGCGCGCGAGCACCTCGTCGACGAAGCCCGGGCCGTACTCGTACAGCTCGGCGAAGTCGACCGCCGGGTCGCCGAGACACATGTCGGTGAAGTCGATGAGCCCCAGCCGGCCCGGGGACGTCCGCCGATCCCAGTACAGGTGACGGACGTAGACGTCGTTGTGCAGGAAGACCCTGGGCAGCAGGGTGGACTGGAGCGCGGCGACCTCGTCACAGATCTCCCGCGCGGTCCGCATCTCGTCCTCGGTGAACACCGCAGGGAGGTCGTGGGCCACGATCCCCCGCACGAAGTCCAGGTTCTCGGGTTGGTACGAGTCCGGGACCCGGTCCAGCGGCGGGGTGGAGGTGTCGGCCGCGTGCAGCGCCGCCAGCAGGGCACCGAGCTGCCCGGCCACCGACGTCCTGTCCGTCGTGGGCAGACCGCGGAGTAGCTCGGGGGTCAGCCTGTCCCCACCCACCAGCGGATACCCGGCGAAGCCGCCGCCCGACGGAACGTGTGTGTACCGGGGGATCGCGGCGTCGACACCGGGGGACAGGTGGTCGAGGACGGCGATCTCCTGCGGGAGCTGGGCGAGCGCCTGCTCGTCCGTCGGGAACCGGAACACCAGCTCCCGGTGCCCGAGGGAGTCGGCCCCGCGGCACCCGCGGCACAGCACCACCACGTGGTCCCAGCCCTCGTCGATCCACGACGCCGAGTCCCAGGCGAGGGTCGGGAACGCGGCGCGGATCGCGTCGAGCTCAGCGCTGCGCTCGGCCGGGGGCTCGGCCGGGGGTCCGGCGGGTCGCTCGGCAGGGGGGTCGGGGTCGATGGGCACCCGTCCGACGGTAGTCACGCGGGCCGGTCGGTGCTCAGCTCCGGAGTGCCGCGACCGCCCGGCACGCCAGGTAGATGACGAAGGAGATGGTGGTGACGAACACCGAGACGGGCACCCCGGGCGCGAGCGAGAGCAGCATCCCACCGACCGCGGCGATCTGGGCGAACAGGATGGTCAGGGCGATCGCACGCCCGGGGCTCGAGGTGACGGCGGCCGCGGCGGCGGCAGGGGTGATGAGCAGCGAGAGCACGAGCAGCGCCCCCACCACCTGGACGGCCTGGGCGGCCGCGAGGCCCACCAGTACCGCGAAGACCAGGTTGATCGCGCGCACGGGAACCCCCCGCGCCTCGGCGACCTCGGGGTCCGCGGAGGAGAAGACCAGCGGACGGTAGAGCGCGATCAACGTGACGCAGATGATCGCCGCGACCACCGCCATCTGGACCACGCCGTGCTCCGACACGCCCACGATCTGCCCGGTCAACAGGGAGAAGCTGGTCCCCGACCGGCCGGGGTAGAGGTGGATGAACAGCACGGCCATGCCGAGGCCGAACGCCATGACCACGCCGATCGAACTGTCGCGCTGGGAGGCGCGGGCGCCCATGAGTCCGAAGATCAGCGCGGCCACCACGGATCCGAGGATCGCACCCAGGCCCAGGTTGAGGCCGAACAGCAGTGCGGCGGCGGCGCCGGTGAGGGCGAGTTCGCTGGCGCCGTGCACGGAGAACGACATCTGCCGCATCACGATGAACGGTCCGATCGCCCCGGCCAGCAGGCCGAGCAGCGCGATCGCGACCAGTCCGTAGAGCACGAAGTCCTGGCGGAGCAGGTGCGCGGTCACCTCGGTGTCGGCGATCGTCCCGGCGATCTCGAGCAGGCGGTCCATCAGTGCGCTCCGGGGTGGGTGTCGTCGTGATGGTGGTGGCCGGTGGACCAGGGTTCGGCGCACAGGTGCTGGGTGTCGCCCACCACGATGATCTGGCCGCGGACCCGCAACACCTCGACGGGCGAGGAGTAGAGGTCGGACATGACCTCGGTGGTGAACACCTCCTCCGGGGTGCCGATGCGGTGGCGCCCGTCCACGAGGTAGACGATCCGGTCGACCATCGGCAGGACCGGGTTGATCTCGTGGGTGACGAAGAGGACCGCGGTGCCGTGGTGACGACGGCGGTGGTCGAGTACCGAGGCGACGGTGCGCTGGCCGGTGAGGTCCAGGCTCAGCAGCGGCTCGTCGCAGAGCATGACGCACGGGTCGCACGCGATGGCCTGGGCTACCCGGACGCGTTGCTGCTCGCCTCCGGACATGCGACCGAGCGGCTTGTCCGCCAGCTGCCCGGCCCCTAGGCGGTCCAGCGCGGCGTCGACCACCCGACGCTTCTCGCCGCGCCGGGACGGCCACCCCGGACCCCAGCGGGTCCCGTCGATCCCGAGTCCGACCAGGTCGCGTCCGCGCAGGGTGATCCCGGGGTCGAACGCCTTCTGCTGGGGCACGTACCCCAGGTGGGTTCCGCGGTCGCCGGGGGCGCGGCCGTCCACCAGCACGGTGCCGGAATCGGGTGCCAGCTCGCCGAGGAGCACCTTGAGCAGGGTCGTCTTGCCGGCTCCGTTGGGGCCGAGCACGGCGACGAACTCCCCGGCGGCCACCTCGAGGTCGAGATCGCGGATGAGGGTGCGCCCGCCGCGCGAGACCGTCACCGACTCCAGGGAGACGACCGTCCCGGGGCCGGGTTCGCCGCGGAAGTGAGATGTCACCTGGTCAGTGTCCACCATCGGCGACCGGGGTCGCACCGTCGAGGGCCGAGGACAGCGAGTTGACGATCCCCGTCATCCACGTGGTGTAGTCCATGCCCTCGGGGAGGGTCTCGGTGAGGTCGACGACGGCGACGTCCGCCGACTCGGCGGCGTCACGGACGCGGGCGGTCACGGTGGTCTCGGTCTGGGTGTTGAACGCGAGGAACGCGACCTCCCGCTCGCCCATCAGGTCGAGCATGGCGGAGAGGTCGGCCGCGGACGGGTCGGTGTCGTCCTCGATCGAGGCCAGGAATCCGCGCGGCGTCAGGTCGACCATGTGGGCGGCGTCGAACAGGTGGGCGCCGACCCGCTCGGTCTGGGCGTAGGGGAAGTGCCCGCGGTCGTGGATCGCGTCGAGCTCGGCCTCGAGGGGGGCGAGGGAGTCGGCGAACCGGTCGGCGTTCTCGCGGTACTCCTCGGCGTTCTCCTCGTCGATCGCCGCCAGCTCCTCGGCCACCCGCTCGGCCACGGCGGCCGCGGTGGGCAGACTGAACCAGACGTGCTCGTTGGTGTCGGACGCGTGGTCGTGGCCGTCGTGATCGTCGTCCGATCCGTGTCCGTCGTGACCGTCCTCGGCACCGTGATCGTCGTCGTGCCCGTGCTCGTCCGCACCGTGGTCGTCACCGTGGGAGTGCTCGGCGATCGACTCGCCGGTGACGCGTTCGTACTCGTCGACCGCCCGCACCACCGGGACGTCCGCGGCGTTCTCCAGGGCCCGGTCCACGAAGGCGTCGTAACCGGCTCCGTTGTAGACCACGAGATCCGCGTCGGCGACCGCCGCGGCGTCGGCCGGGCTCGCCTCGTAGGAGTGCGGGTCGGCGGCCGGGTCGGAGATCACGGACTCGACGGTCGCGTTGTCGCCGGCGACCTGCTCGGCGATGTCGGCGTAGACGGTGGTGGAGGCCACGAGGTTCAGGCCGCCGGCGGCGGTCCCGTCGTCCGTGCCGTCCTCGGACCCGCAGGCGGTGAGGACGGCCCCTCCGACGAGTGCGGCCATGGTGAGGGCGGCCGCCCTCGTCAGGCGGGGACGGCGGGGGAAGGGGGATGACGACATCACGAGTACCGCTCTCGTAGTAATGGGAACCGTTGTCGTTAAGTGTACGGCGACGACCGCTCCCGGGTGCAATCCGGGCGTCAGGCCCGCAGTTCGGCGAGCTGGGAGAGCAGCCCGACCACCGCCGGGATGTCGGCCACGCGGTAGGCCGCGAGCGTCTGGCCGTCTCCGACCTTGATGCCGACATCCCCGTCCCGGAGGCGCGCGAAACCGCGCTCGTCGGTCACGTCGTCGCCGATGAAGATCGCGATCTCCGCCCCGGTCTGCTCGACCAGCTTCTCGATCGCCGCGCCCTTGCTGGCCTCGCGGACCGCGATCTCCACGACGTTCTTGCCCTCGGTCACGAAGACGCCGTCGAGGGCGGCGGGTCCGGCCATGGCCTCGGCCATCGCCTTCTGACGCAGGGCCGGGTCCTCGACCGGGCGGACGTGCAGGACGGCGGCCGTGGGCTTGGGTTCGACGTGCGCCCCGGGGGTGCGCGAGACGATCTCCTCGAGCTCGGAACCCACACGGGCGAGCCGCGCGAGCTCGTCGTCGTCCAGGGGCGTGTCGAACCCGCCCTCCCACTCCGACCCGTGGCTGCCCACCAGGACCACCGGAGCGACGGCGCCGCTCACCTGGGCCAGTGCGGCGCGGTTGCGGCCGGACAGCAGGGCGACGGTGGTCCGCGGAAGCCCGGCGAGGCGTTCGAGGGCGTCGATGGCGCCGGGCGCCGGGACGGCGAGAGTCGGGTCGTCGACGAACGGCGCCAGGGTGCCGTCGTAGTCGCACGCGATCACGAGGGTGGGCGTCTCCGCAGCTCTGCTCAGGGCCTCGGCGAGCTCGGGGGGGAGGTCGACGGCGGGAGGGGTTCCGGTGGACGGGCGGTGGGCGGACGTGCCGTCGGGGGTGCTGTCCTCAGCTGGGGTCATGGCTCCCAGATTAGGAGGCGAACCCGCCCGGGGTCGTGATGTCCGGATCAGCGCCCGCGGATTCGGGGTGACCGGAGTGTTGACGACGAGGCGGCCGACTGTAGGATTGTCGACAATCTGACGGAAGGTACACGGATGACTTCTTCCCTGACGGCCCTGGAGCTCTCCGAGCGCTTCCGGAGCGGCTCGCTCTCACCGGTCGACGCCGCTGAGCACGCGCTGGAGGCGATCGAGCGGGTCAACGGCGAGATCAACGCCTTCTGCCACCTCGATCGAGAGGCGACCCTCGCGTCCGCCCGCCGATCGGAGGACCGGTACCGGCGGGGTGAACCCTTCGGCCCGATCGACGGCGTCCCCACCTCGATCAAGGACATCTTCTACACCCGCGGGGTCCCGACACTGCGTGGATCGCGCCTGCTGGCCGACAAGGCCGGGGCCGCCGACCCCGACTCGTGGCCCGACGACGCCCCGGTGACCTCCGCGGTGCACGAGGCCGGCTGCGTGGTGATCGGCAAGACCACGACCCCGGAGTTCGCGTGGAAGGGGGTCACCGACAACACGCTCACCGGCATCACCCGCAACCCGCACGACACGGCGCTCACCCCGGGCGGCTCGAGCGGAGGGGCGTCGGCCGCGGTCGCCGCCGGGCTCGGCCCCCTC
>NZ_JAALEC010000141.1:0-5886 GCF_014145205.1 Dietzia sp. DQ11-44 | reverse complement strand
CACACCGTGTCGACGATCTCGACCGCGGCCGAGCCACCCACCGACGCCACGCCGGCCGACTCCCCCACTTCACGGGACATACCACCGACGTCCACCACCAGCACGATCACGCCGTCGTCGCGGACCCTGGCGGACCTCAGCGGCCGGGTCAGGAGGCCCGAACCGACGGTGCCTGCGGCGCCGCGCGCCAGGACGGTCCGCACACGCTCGGCGATCGGCCGCTCCGTCACGTCGTCCATGCTCGTCCTCCTGGCAGGGTCGCCCGCCCGGCCGGGCACCCGGCCACTGAAACGGACTCTCATCCATTTCAGCGTCGTTCACCGCCGGTTCCATACCCGTGTCCGCGCCGGATCCTCGTGAGACCGGCCACACCACCGCCCGCGTTCAGGCACCCCTGGCGGGACCGCGGATATGCGCCGCACCCCGCTCACGTGGTGGAATCGGGGGCATGGACGAGTTCAGGGAAGAGCCCTCGAAGTACATCTGGCGATGGACCGTCTGGTCCTGGGTGTGCGTGGGCATCGCCGCCCTCATCGTGATGATGGGCCTGACCGGCGGCGGTTCGCTCACCCCGTGGATCATCGGCGCGCTCGCCGTCGCGGTCGTCGGCGGCGTCGGGTTCGGGTTCGTGCCCCGGGCCTCGCTCGGCCAGACCAGGCGGCCCATGACCACCGGGGCCAAGCGGAAGGCCGCCCGAAAGGGACCCCGGAACAGCTGACGGCCGGAGGCTTCGTGCTAATCTGAACCCGCCTTCGGGCAACATCGCCGATGTAGTTCAATGGTAGAACTTCTGCTTCCCAAGCAGACAGCGCGGGTTCGATTCCCGTCATCGGCTCAGAGATCGAGGCCCTCCCGTCACGGGAGGGCCTCGAGTCGTCTCACCGGGTGCTCAACGCGGTCAGGAGTCCGGCCCGGGCCGCCCCGGCTCGGTGCGTCCCGGCTCGGTCCGTCCCGACCCCGCCCCTGACGACCCGCCCCTGCCGTTGCCGTTGTCGCCGCCGCGGCGACGCAGGAGCTGGAATCCGGGTATGCCCTGGACGGCCTCGAGACACTGCTGCGCCACCTCGAGGATCTGGTGGACCTCGGGAGCCACGGTGTCCAACGAGGCGAGCACCGGCATCACGTCGTTCTCGAGACTGTCTCCCAACGCGGGCAGATGGTCGATGAACTGCACGACCGCCTTGATCTCCTCGGAATCGACCGATTCGAGAATCTCGTCGGCGATCGGTTCCAGCAGCGCGATGGTCTTGTCCGTCCACACCAGCACCTCTGTGAGGCGGGTCGCCACCCTCCTGGCGGTCTCCGGCGAGAGTTCGGCGTCGACCAACAGTGCCTCGACGACGGGCTTGACGGGCGCCAGCGCGGACTCGGCGAAGTCGACCATCGGCACGATCCGGTCCATGAGCCCGCCCGCCGAGGTCACGAGCCCGTCCGCGGTGTCGACCGTCGAGCCGACGCGCACCACGACCGCGTCCGCCGAGTCCACCGTCGAGTCGACCCTGAGCACCACGCTGTCCGCGACGTCCACGGTCGCACCGATACGAGCCACGATCCCGTCCGCCGAGTCCACGGTCGACCCCACCCTGCCGACGATCCCGTCAGCCGAGTCCACGGTCGACCCCACCCGGGCGACGATCGAGTCGGCGGAGGAGACCGTGCGCTCGACGTCGTCGACCACCCGGTCGGCCCGCGAGACCGTGGTCCGTACCCCGTCGACGGTCTCCGCGGCCGTCACCACGATCCCGTCGATCGACGACACGGTCCGCTCGACCTCGTCCAACAGTCGCTGGACGCGCCGCACGATGGACTCCACGTCCTCCAGGAGCGCCATCACCCGCGCGGGCAGGAGGAGGAACTCCCGCGCCATCGAGAGCTCCCACTCGACCACCCGGAACGCGCTCTGGACGAGGGACGACGGGGACGGGACCCGCACCTGCATGTCAGCCATGGATCGATTCTGCCCGAACATCCCACCCGGGACCTCCCGATCAGCGCACCATGGAGGAAGCGGCGGGCGGACAGACCGGACAGCGTTCCCGGAAGGGGCACGAGATGAACGCACAGCGGGTCACGACCTTCGATGATCTACGGCTCGACGACGCACCCGAGTACGGAGGGAAGTCGGCCAATCTCGGGGAGATGACGGGCGCCGGGCTCGCCGTGCCGCCCGGGTTCGCGATCGGCCAGTCGGCGTATCTGGAGGCGATGGACGCCGGCGGCATCCGCGCGCGCCTCCACACCGAGCGGGTGCCGGAGGAGGGACTCACCGAGGCCGAGCTCATCGCCAGGTCACAGGACCTGACGCGGACCGTCGCGCAGGTGGAGCTGCCGGCCCGCTGCCGATCCTCAAGCGGGCCGCGGCGATCGTCACCGACGAGGGAGGGGTCACCTGTCACGCGGCGATCGTCGGCCGTGAGCTGGGCCGCCCCGTCATCGTCGGCACCCGGTCGGCGACCACGGACATCCGCGACGGCCAGACGATCACCGTCGACGGCACCGCCGGTGTGGTCTACCCGGGCACCGTGCGTCCGGCCGCCGCCGAACACGCCCCCGCCGACGCAGGTCGGGCGCCCGAGGTGAGGACCCGCGAGGTCACCGCGACCGCGGTGTACGTCAACCTCGCGACCCCCGACGCCGCGGCCAGGGTCGCCGCGATGGACGTGGACGGGGTGGGCCTGCTGCGCGCGGAGTTCCTCATCACCAGCGCGCTGGACGGCGTCCACCCGCGCACGCTCATCGCCGAGGGGAGGCAGGAGGAGTACGTCGACCGGATGGTCTCGGGGATCAGCACGATCGCCGCGGCCTTCGAGCCCCGGCCGGTGGTCTACCGCGCCACCGACCTGCGTTCCAACGAGTTCCGCGGACTGCTCGGCGGGGAGGTCGAGGCCGAGGAGCGCAACCCGATGATCGGCTACCGCGGGTGCTTCCGCTACACGCAGGAACCGGACCTGTTCCGACTGGAGCTGGACGCGTTGGCCCGGGTGCGGCAGAAGCACGGCAACCTGCACCTGATGATCCCGTTCGTCCGCACCGGGTGGGAGCTCCGCGCCTGCCTGGACATCATCGACGCCCACCCCCTCGGGCGCGACCCGGGCCTCAAGCGGTGGATCATGGCCGAGGTCCCGTCGGTCGTCCACTGGATCCCCGAGTACGCCGCGATGGGCATCGACGGGGTCTCGATCGGGTCCAACGACCTCGCCCAGTTGACGCTCGGGGTGGACCGCGACTCCGAGGTGTGCGCAGAGCTCTTCGACTCGATGGACCCGGCGGTCCTGGCGTTCATCGACCAGATCATCGACCGCTGCCACGAATCGGGGCTCACGGTCTCGCTGTGCGGGCAGGCCGCTTCGACCGACCCGTCGATGGCCGAGCATCTCGTCCGCAGGGGCGTGACGTCGGTGTCGGTGACCCCGGACTACGCCGAGATCACCCGGCGGACGGTGGCGCGGGCCGAGAAATCGATCCTGCTCGATGCGGCCCGATCGGCCGCGCGCCGCCCACCAGGGAAATAAGAGTCTTTCCTCACCTTGGACGGATCGCTGACGACGCACTAACATCTGTCTTGTTACCGACGGGTAGGTTCCGGTGCGCCCATGGACACCAGTGCCGACCCGCGCGGCCACCTCCATTGCCACGACACCGCACTCCGATCGGAGAAGACCGTAATGGGTCACTACAAGAGCAACGTCCGCGATCTCGAGTTCAACATGTTCGAGGTCCTGCGCATGAACGAGGCACTCGACGCCGGCGAGTTCGGCGACATGGACACCGACACCGCCCGGGGCATCCTCTCCGAGGTCGCGACCCTCACCGAGGGCCCGGTCGCCGAGTCCTTCTCCTCGGCCGACCGCAACCCGCCGGTCTTCGACCCCGAGACCCACTCGGTCTCCCTGCCGGAGGACTTCAAGAAGTCGTTCCGCGCCTGGTACGACGCCGGCTACTGGTCGATGGGTCTGCCGGAGGACCTCGGCGGAATGCCCGCCCCCCGCGCGATGGTGTGGGCCACCGGCGAGATGATGCTCGGCGCCAACCCCCCCGCGTTCATGTACGGAGCCGGCCCGTCCTTCGCGGCCGTGCTGTACGAGAACGGCACCGAGGAGCAGAAGAAGTGGGCCGCCACCTGCGTCGAGCGCGGGTGGGGCGCGACCATGGTGCTCACCGAGCCCGACGCCGGATCCGACGTCGGGGCCGGCCGCACCAAGGCCGTCAAGCAGGACGACGGCAGCTGGCACATCGAGGGCGTCAAGCGGTTCATCACCTCGGCCGACTCGGACGACATGTTCGAGAACATCTTCCACCTGGTCCTGGCCCGCCCCGAGGGCGCGGGCCCGGGCACCAAGGGACTGTCGCTGTTCTTCGTCCCCAAGATCCACTTCGACTTCGAGACCGGCGAGCTGGGCGAGCGCAACGGCGTGTTCGTCACCGGCGTCGAGCACAAGATGGGCATCAAGGTCTCCACCACGTGCGAGCTGACCTTCGGCGGCCACGGGGTCCCGGCCAAGGGCTGGATCGTCGGTGACGGCGAGCTCAACCTGGGCATCCGGCAGATGTTCGACGTGATCGAGCACGCCCGGATGATGGTCGGCACCAAGGCCATCTCCACCCTGTCGACCGGTTACCTCAACGCCCTGGAGTTCGCCAAGGAGCGCGTCCAGGGTGGCGACATGGCCGAGATGGCGGACAAGAACGCCCCCCGCGTGACCATCACCCACCACCCGGACGTGCGCCGGGCGCTCATCCGCCAGAAGGCGTTCGCCGAGGGCCTGCGCGCGGTGTACATGTACACCGCCGCCCATCAGGACGTCGAGATCGCCCAGCGCGTCTCCGGTGCCGACGGCGAGCTCGCCCACCGCGTCAACGACCTGCTCCTGCCGATCGTCAAGGGCGTCGGGTCCGAGCGGGCGTACGAGCTGCTCACCGAGTCGCTGCAGACCTTCGGCGGATCGGGCTTCCTGCAGGACTACCCGATCGAGCAGTACATCCGCGACGCCAAGATCGACTCCCTCTACGAGGGCACCACCGCGATCCAGGCACAGGACTTCTTCTTCCGCAAGATCGCCCGCGACCGCGGCACCGCCATCGGTCACGTCTCGGCGCAGATCAAGAAGTTCCTCGAGGCCGACGGTCCGGCGGAGCTGACCGCCGAGCGCGAGGTCCTGGCCACCGCGCTCGCCGACGTCGAGGCGATGGTCGGCACCTGCTTCGACCACCTCCTCGCCTCGCAGGAGGATCCCAAGCACCTCTACACCATCGGTCTGGCCTCGGTCCGTCTGCTCATGGCGTTCGGCGACCTCATGATGGGCTGGCGACTGCTCGTCGGCGCAGAGGTCGCCCTCGGGGCACTGGACGGCGCGTCGGACGCCGACAAGGGCTTCTACAACGGCAAGATCGCCGCCGCCAAGTGGTTCGCGAACAACGAGCTCCCGCTGATCACCGCCACCCGCGGGATCGTCGCCGGCCTCGGCAGCGAGCTCATGGAGCTGGACGAGGCCGCGTTCTGATCCACCGCTGACCACGCCCCGCGTTCTCCGGGGGTTGTGCATCGTGTTCGGTCCCGACACGCCGCACGACCCCCGGGGATCCGTGCATTTCGGGTGCATCACCGGATCCGCGGCGGTGCGGTGCGGCGGTGCTGTGCGGTGCGGCGGGACTGGTCAGTTGCCGGGCAGGACCGGTATCCGGAACTCCGGCAGGCCCGGGATCCGTATCGCGTCGTCCGGCACCGGCGGCGGCGCGACCGGGCCGGGCGGCTCGTCCGCGGGTGCCGGACTCTCCACCCTGCACTCGATCCGGACCCGGGGCGCATAGGTGGACGACACGGTGTCGGTGCTGACCGTCTCCTCGCCCCGCTGGACCACGCGGGTGACCCGGGCCGTGTACCCGTCG
>NZ_JAALEC010000140.1:0-3164 GCF_014145205.1 Dietzia sp. DQ11-44 | reverse complement strand
TCCGGCCCCATCGCCGGGGGCACCGCCTACTCCGTCGCGGTCCCGGGCGGGATCCTCGAGTGCTCCACCGGGTTCAACGGCGAGCTCGACGGCACGCCCGTCGTCGTCACCGCCGCGCACTGTGCGGGCGCCGACGGCACCCGCGCCGCGTTCGCCGACGGCGAGGAGTTCGGCACCATGACGCGGACCCAGCACGACGGCATCGACACGGCGCTCGTGGCCGTCGACCCGGAGCTCGCCGACCGCTTCCGCACCAACCTGGTCGGCGCCGGCCCCGACACCACCCAGGCGATCACCGGCACAGCCGACCCGGTCGTCGGACAGAAGGCCTGCAAGACAGGGTTCCGGACCGGTTTCTCCTGTGGCACCGTCTCCGAGGTCGGCGCGATGATCGACGTCGCCGGCTCCCGCACCATCGCCAACGCGTTCACGGTGGATCTCTGCGCCCTCCCCGGGGACAGCGGCGGCGTCGTGTTCTCGGGCGACAAGGCCCTGGGGATCTCCAGCGCCTCCAACGTCGCCGAGACCGGGACCTGCGCCAACGCCGACGCCGTGGCCAGGGAGAACGGGTACGTCCCGCGCCTGTCGGCGGTCCCGATCTCCGACGTCCTGGCCGCGCATCCCGGTCTGACGCTGCGCACCAACTGATCCAGAACGACCCGCGGGCCCCGTCCCACGAATCGAGTGCACTCCGCTAAGGGGAACCTCAACTCGTGGGACGGGGCCCGCGTGGCTTACCTTTAACGACAAGACCGTCGACGGGCACCCCTGGGGTCGTCAGGTGCTCGTGCGTCGAGAAGTGCGACGAAAGGCCGCGAACCATGTCAGGCGTGACCATCACTCTCGGGACGATCGGTGTCCTGCTCAGTTTATTTGCTTGGGCCTCATTCATCGGCGGCGTATCGCGGATGGTCCGGAGCATCCTGCTGGGCCAGAAGGACGGCTTCAACCGGTTCGGCTCCCCGTTCTTACGGATGAAGAACACGTTCGTCGAGGTGGCCGCCCACACCCGGATGGCCAGGAAGCGGTCGGTCGGCTTCTTCCACTGGTTCGTCATGATCGGCTTCATGCTCGGCTCGATCGTCTGGTTCGAGGCCTACATCCAGACGTTCAACCCGCGCGGCGGCTGGCCGTGGCTGTCGGATCAGACGTGGTACCACGGGCTCGACGAATTCCTCGGCCTGGGCACCGTCATCGGCATCACCGTGCTCATCATCATCCGCCAGGTCAACCAGCGTCGGGGCCTCAACCGCTTCAACGGTTCCGACCGCAGGGCCGCGTACTTCGTGGAGGCCGTCGTCCTCCTCGAGGGCCTGGGCATGATCTTCGTCAAGGCCGGCAAGCTCGCGCTGTACCGCGCCGAAGGCCAGGACTTCCACTGGTCGACCGACTGGGTCTCCGGCCCCATCTCCACGGTCCTGCCGGCCAACGAGCTCATGGTCTCCATCTTCGCGCTGATCAAGCTGCTCACCGGCATGATCTGGCTGTACGTCGTCGGCCGCAACATCACCTGGGGCGTCGCCTGGCACCGCTTCTCCGCGTTCTTCAACATCTACTTCAAGCGCGAGGCCGACGGCCGCACCGCGCTGGGCGCCCTCAAGCCGATGACCATGGACGGCGAGGCGCTGACCATGGAGAAGATCGAGGAGCGCACCGAGGCGGACGAGGACTTCGAGCCCGTCCTGGGTGCGGGCGCGATCGAGGACTTCTCGTGGAAGGGCTGGCTGGACTTCTCCACCTGTACCGAGTGTGGCCGTTGCCAGGAGCAGTGCCCCGCCTGGAACACCGGCAAGCCGCTGAGCCCCAAGCTCATGATCATGGCCCTGCGTGACCACGCCCACGCCAAGGCTCCGTACCTGCTCGCCGGCGGTAAGACCACGATGGGCGAGGAGACGGGACTCGTCGACGCCGAGGGCAACCCGGACGAGAAGAAGCTGGCCAGGATCCCCGAGGCCGCCCGCCTCGAGGCCCAGCGCCCGCTGGTCGGCCACACCACCGCCGACGTGTCCGACGACCCGATGGCCGCCGGCATCATCGACCCGGAGGCCCTGTGGTCCTGCACCACCTGTGGCGCCTGCGTCGAGCAGTGCCCGGTGGACATCGAGCACGTCGATCACTTCATCGACATGCGTCGCTACCAGGTGCTCATCGAGTCGGAGTTCCCCACCGAGCTCGCCGGCCTGTTCAAGAACCTCGAGAACAAGGGCAACCCCTGGGGCCAAAACAACTCGGGCCGCGATGACTGGATGAAGACCCTCGACTTCGAC
The DNA here is from genome assembly GCF_014145205.1 of Dietzia sp. DQ11-44. NCBI lineage: Bacteria > Bacillati > Actinomycetota > Actinomycetes > Mycobacteriales > Dietziaceae > Dietzia > Dietzia sp. DQ11-44. Next base: position 897 of record NZ_JAALEC010000140.1, on the reverse strand, counting down.
ATCCCGGTCATCGGCTCGGACATCGAGGACTTCTCGGACACCGAGTACCTCTTCTGGGTCGGCTGTGCCGGTGCCTTCGAGGACCGCGCCAAGAAGACCACCCAGGCCGTCGCCACGCTGCTGCACACGGCCGGCGTGAAGTTCGCCGTCCTGGGCCAGGGTGAGACCTGTACCGGTGACTCCGCCCGCCGCGCGGGCAACGAGTTCCTGTTCCAGATGCTCGCCGAGCAGAACATCGAGACCATGAACAACGCCTTCGACGGCGTGCCCACCGGTCAGCGCAAGGTCGTCGTGACCTGTGCCCACTGCCTCAACGCGCTGAAGAACGAGTACGGCGACTTCGGCGGCGACTACCAGGTGGTCCACCACACGCAGCTGCTCAACCGTCTCGTGCGGGAGAAGCGACTCGTGCCGGTCGCCCCCATCGACGGCGGCGTGACCTACCACGACCCGTGCTACCTCGGCCGTCACAACAAGGTCTACGAGGCCCCGCGTGAGCTCATGGACGGTTCTGGAGTGACCCTCACGGAGATGCCCCGCCACGGCCAGCGCTCCATGTGCTGTGGCGCCGGCGGCGCGCGCATGTGGATGGAGGAGACGGTCGGCAAGCGAATCAACATCGACCGCGTCGACGAGGCACTGTCGACCAAGGCGACCAAGATCGCCACCGGCTGCCCGTTCTGTCGGGTGATGCTCTCCGACGGCGCCACCGCGCAGACCGATGGCACCGAACTGGAGGGTCAGGTCGAGGTCGTGGACGTGGCCCAGCTCCTGCTGGAGTCCGTCACCCGCGACGGCGGTCTGCCGGAGCCCCGCGAGGCCGCATGGCTGGAGCAGCCGAAGCGCGAGATGACGTCCGCGGAGAAGGAGGCCGCCGAGGCCGAGGCCGCGACGCCT
>NZ_JAALEC010000013.1:0-10215 GCF_014145205.1 Dietzia sp. DQ11-44 | reverse complement strand
GGGGGCCGAACAGGCGGTCGCCGGCGTCGCCGAGTCCGGGGACGATGAAGGCGTCGTCGTCGAGCCGGTCGTCGACCGTCGCGGTGACGAGCCGGGCCGCCAGCCCCGACGCCCGCACCGTCTCGATGCCCTCCGGTGCGCACAGGACACAGACCACCGTGACCCCGGTCGCGCCGCGCTCGGCGAGGGTCTCCAGGGTCGAGACCAGTGAGCCCCCGGTGGCGAGCATCGGGTCCAGCACCACCACGTGCCGGCCCGAGAGGTCGTCGGGCAGGGAGCACAGGTAGGACACCGGGACGTGGGTCTCCTCGTCGCGCGCCAGGCCCACGAACCCGACCTGCGCTCCGGGGAGCAACCGGGTGGCCGGGTCCAGCAGACCCAGTCCCGCCCGCAGGACCGGCACCACGAGCGGGACGCCGTCCACCGCGACACCGGTCGTCTCGGCCACGGGCGTGGTGACGGGCACCTCGGTGGTCGGGATGGAGCGGAAGGCCTCGTAGCAGAGCATGGTGCCGAGCGCGTCCATCGCCGCCCGGAAGCCGGCGGTGTCGGTGGCGGAGTCCCGCAGCGTTCGGAGCCGGTCTCCGACCAGCGGGTGGTCCACGACGATGATGTCCATGCCCGACAGGATTCCACAACGGAGAATTCTCCGATCGGGCGGAACCGGAGCGAGTCCGCGACGCGTCGAACCCTGTGACGGGACAAGAGGCGACGAGGGGCGAGGCAATGGCGGACGGAGCGATCGACGTCCACGTGGACGGATTGCGGGAGCTGGGTACGGGGCTGACCACGTTGGCCGAGGTCCTGGGGGGAACGCTCGGGGCCGTGGACTCGCTACCCATCGACGCGGTGGCACCGGTACTCGGACCGGTCGGGGCCGACTTCATGTCGGCGCTGCTCACGGCCACCGCGCGGCACCGGGAGGTGCTCGCCGGGGTGGCGCGGGTCAGCGACGCCGCAGGGCAGCTGGTCCTGGAGACCGGCCGGTTGTACTCCGAGACCGACGCGGCGGGTGCCGACGCCCTCGGCGCCGCCGGGACCGACGTCGCCGGGATCACGGTGCCGGGCCGATGATCGCTGACGCGCTGGCCTACGCGGGGCCCATCCGGCAGATCCTCGACCTGCTCTCGGCCGAGGAGTTCGTCCCCGAGCCGGCCCGGGACGTCATGCGACCGGTCAGTGACGGGTTGGAGGTGGCCCAGCGGCTCGGGCCACCGCTCGAGCGACTGCTCTCGGAGACGTGGGATTCGCTGGCCTCACTGGGCGCCGCCCACTCGGTGGCCGAGATCGGTCGGACGGTGGGGGCGCTCACGGAGTCCGCGGTCGAGATCGCGAGGGTCACCGCCGTCGCCGCCGACATCGTGGTCCGCGGCACCATCGAGGTCATCGGCATCGTGCAGCAGTTCATCGCCCGCGCCGCGGCGCTGGGACCCACGCTGATGACCCCGCCCGGCCAGGTCGCGCTGCTGGGTCTGGCGACGGAACACCTGGCCCGCGGCATCCAGGTGGCCGAGCGGGTCCAACTCGAGCTCAAGGGACCGACCCTCGAGCTGCGTGCCATCGCCGCCGGCATCCCCGATGCCCCGGGCGTACCGGGGGGCATCACGGACTCGAGTACGGGCGGAGCGATCAACGCCTCGACCGCCGCCCACACCGGCTCCGGACCCGGTTCGCTCGGCTCCTCGGGAACCGCCTCCGCGGACGGCATCTCGCCGAGTGGCGCCGCGTACCCGGGTGGCGCCGGGGACCCGGGTGGAGCCGGGGACCCGGGTGGAGCCGGGGGGTCAGCGAGCGGAGCGGGAGACTCCGCAGGGGCCGGGGCAGGGGTGCTCGGGGGCGGTGTCGACGTCGTGCTGCCCGACGGGTCCGTGGCCACCGCGCCCAACGAGCAGGCCGCCGGGGCCGTCCGCAACGCGCTCAGCCAGCAGGGTGTGCCCTACGTGTGGGGCGGGACCACTCCCGGCCAGGGTCTGGACTGCAGCGGCCTGACCCAGTGGGCGTACCGGGACGCCGGGGTCGAGATCCCCCGACTGGCACAGGAACAGGGGGTGGGGGCACAGGTGTCGCGGTCGGACCTCATGCCGGGCGACCTGGCGGTGTGGGACGGCCATGTCGCGATGTACATCGGCAACGGCCAACTCGTCGAGGGCGGTTATTTGTCTAGGTGTTGATACACTAGCACCATGGCCGAACGCCGAGCAATCATTTACACCCGCGTGTCCAACGACCCGACGGGGAACGCCCGCTCGGTCGATTCGCAAGAAGCCGAGTGCCGGGCCGTCTGTGAGCGTGAAGGCTGGAACGTCGCGGAGGTCCTCACGGACAACGACATGGGGGCATCCCGCTGGTCGGGTGTGGCCCGCCCCGCGTACGAGCGACTAGCCGGCACCCTGACCGCCGGCGACGTACTCGTCACCTGGGAAGCAAGCCGAGCACAACGAGACCTCGCCGCATACGTGGCCCTGCGTGACCTGTGCGCCGAGCGGGGCGTGCTGTGGTCCTACAGCGGCCGGACGTACGACCTGACCCGAGGTGATGACCGGTTCGGTACCGGCCTCGACGCGCTCATCGCTGAGCGGGAAGCGGACCAGATCCGTGAGCGCACCCTGCGTGGGAAGCGTGCCGCCGCCCAAGCTGGCAGGCCCGCAGGCAGGCCACCGTACGGGTACCGGCGTTCATTCGACCCCGACACTGGGACGACGACTGGGTGGACTGTCGACGCCGAAGAGGCGCCCATCGTGCGGGAGGTTGCCCGCCGGTTCCTCGCCGGGGAAACGCTGCGCGGGGTTACCGCAGACCTCAACCGGCGCGGGGTGCCTGCCCCGAAGTCTCAGAAAAATGCACTCGAGCATTGGGTGCCCCGGCGGCTGCGTCTCATCCTCGCGTCCCCGACGTACGCCGGCCTACGCCAGCACCGGGGTGAGGTCATTGGGTCCGCCTCGTGGCCGGCGCTCATCGAGGAATCGGACTGGCACCGGATACAGGGCATCCTCGCTGACCCTGCCCGCAAGGTGGGGCCGGGGCCGGCTGCCCGCTACTTGCTGTCTGGGATCGCCCGTTGCGGGGTGTGTGGCGCCGGTATGCGCCACTACTTTCCGAAGTCGGTGGCCTCGCCGAAGTACCAGTGCTCATCCTCGAGGGCGTGCACCGCTCGACGCGCCGCCCCGATCGACGAGCTCGTCACAGGTGTCATCGTGGGCCGTCTGTCCATGCCGGATGCAACCGAGGTCTTCACGACCCCGGTTGACGGGCACGCCCAGGCGCTCGAGGAACTGCGAGCCCTACGGGACCGCCTGGACTCGTTCGCCGATGCCGCCGCGGCCGGTGAGGTGTCCGCGCCGGCGTTCGCCCGCATCGAGGCCCGGCTACTCCCCCAGATCGCCGACGCCGAGCGCCGCGCCACCGCAGGCGCCACAACCCCGGTTGCCGAGCTGGTCACCGCCGACGACGTACAAGCCGCGTGGGACGCCCTACCGATTGAGTCCAAGCGCACCGTCGTGCGTCTACTGCTCGAGGTGACCGTGAACCCGTCCACGGTGGGCACCCGCCGGTTTAATCCCGATGACATCGAACTGAGGTGGAAGCCGTGAGTGAACGAACCCGCAGAATCCGTACAACGGACACCACCCGACGTCATGGAGCGCTACCCGGCTCGAGAACGCCGCCCCCACTGCTGACCCTCCGCCGCCGTGGGTGCAACGACCGGCTAGCCCGTGTCTACGTCACGCCGGACGGTTTCCACGTTCTAGGCGACGAGTTCACCCTCCCGCCAGATGAGTTCATCGCCCGCGAATACGTGGACAGTTCCGGTGCCCCGGTGGTCGTGGACGGGCTCGAGCTGACCCTCGGCAACTGGCAGGCAGGCCGTTTCGTGATCGAATCCCGCGCTGTGTCAGGGGTTGACCGCGTGTTACCTGCCGACATCACCGGGTGGGATGCCGCCGCCCGGTTCGAGCTGGGGTGCAAGCACGCTCATGGGTGGATGCAGGTGGATGACCTGCGCGACCGGGTCGCCGCGGCCGGTAGGGCTGGTCGGGAGCGCCGTAAGCCACCAGCGTCGGCAGAATACGTCGACTTGACGTAAACGTCTGGAACATGCTGTAACCTGTACGACAAGAACTAGCGGCGCGATTGCCCAACCACCGAGCGGGTAAGACTCGGAGGACCCTGAAAGAGGGTGCAATCGCCCATGTCCTCAACGGACGTCTACAAGGCACGATCGGCAGTCGCCGTCGCCGCCCGCCGCAAGAACCCCGACCAGCTCGCAGATGCTCGCCGCGAGCTCGCGTGCGCGAACATCACCGCCGCTGTCGAGAAGCACCTCGCCGCCGCCCCGCCGCTCACCGACGACCAGCGCCGCCGCCTGGCCGGACTGTTCACCGGGGGTGCATCCGCGTGAACGCAAAAGAGAACGCCCCCGCTGTGAACGAGGGCGCCCCAAACCATCCGACTGCTGACGATTCTACCCCGCGCCACGACAGTGTGCTCGCCGCCGCAGCCGGGTACGCCGTCCTCGTCGAAACCGGTGAGGGCCGATACCGGAGAAGGCTGTTCCTGACGTTGGCATCGGCTGAACGGGCCGTGAACCGCGCCCGCGACCGGGGCAGGTACGCATACCTGGTCCTCGTCACCCTCACCCCGCAGGCGGTGATCCAGTGACCATGCTCGACCACGCCCTCGCCTACGCCGCCCAGGGGCTCGAGGTGTTCCCCCTCGTCCCCAGGACCAAGCGGCCGGCAACCGCCCACGGCAAAGACGATGCGACCTCCGACGCCGACCAGATCCGCGCATGGTGGACCGCAACCCCCGACGCGAACATCGCCGCCCGACCCCCGGCCGGTGTCGTGGTCCTCGACGTCGACCCCCGGCACGGTGGCACGCTCGACGCGCTGGGAGACCTCCCGCCCACCTATCGGACCAAGACGGGCGGGGGCGGCTGGCATGTGTGGGCATGGCTACCCGAGGGGGTGGCCGACCGGGTCCGCGGGAAGCTGGACGGGGCCGAGGGGATCGACGTCAAGACCTCGAGCGGGTACCTCGTCATGCCGCCGAGTGTTCACCCCGACGGGGGCCGGTACGTCCTCGAGGACGACACCGAACCGGCAGACCTACCTGCCCACCTACTCGACCGGGTCGTGCGCCGCCCGGTGGTCCGCGAGAGGCCCGCAGTTGCCCCCAGGATCAACGGTGACGAGCGCGGGGGCCGATACTGGGCCGCCGCCCTCACCGCCGAACTCGACGCCGTCACGGGCGCCCCAGAAGGGTCGCGTAACGACACCCTCAACCGGGCCGCCTACAACCTGGGAACCCTCGTCGTCGCCGCCGGTGCCGACCCCAACGACGTCGCCGACCAGCTCGCCACCGCAGCGCGGGGAATCGGCCTGGACGACCACGAGGCAGCGGCCACGATCCGATCCGGTCTGACCGCCGGCATGGACCAACCCCGCGACATACCGGACCCGTCCGGTTCGACCGGTTCGACCAGTCTGTCCGGTTCGTCCGGTAGGGGTACCGCCCCCGATATGTCCGGTTCGACCGGTTCGACCGGTTCGTCCGGTTCGATAGAGGGGGTCACTGTAGACCGGACGGAACCGATTCTCGACGAGGTCCGCGACTGGCTCGCCCGATACGTTCGCACGACCTCACCCGGTGACCTCGACATCCTCGCCTTGTGGGCCGTGCACACGCACTTCATGGGGCAGCTCTACACAACCCCGCGGCTGTTGCTCGACTCGCCAATGCCCGAGGCCGGCAAGACCACCGTCGTCGAACACTTCGCCCGGTTGTGTTTCTCCCCCTCGCAGGCTTCCGCCCTGTCGTCGGCGGCGCTACTGGCCCGCATGGTCCGCAGCGAACCCCGGACCCTGCTGATCGACGAGGCCGACCGCAACCTCGACCCGAAACGGGACGGCGTCGGTGACCTACTCAGCGTCATCAACACCGGATACAAGCGGGGCGGAACCCGCCCGGTACTCGTCCCGGTCAAGGACGGCTGGGAAGTGCAGGAAATGTCGACATACTCGCCGGTCCTCATGGCCGGCATATCGCCGAACCTGCCCGACGACACCCGATCCCGGTGCATCCGCGTGGTCCTCATGCGCGACCACGACGACACCGTCGAAGAATCCGACTGGGAAGCAATCGAGGACGACGCCGACCAGCTCGCCGCACGCATCGCAGCGTGGGCCGAGGTTGTCGCCGACGAGGTCGCCGTCAACAGGCCACCACTACCCGAGGGGATCAAGGGGCGTGCCCGCGAACGCTGGTCACCGCTCAAGCGAATCGCCACCGTCGCCGGGGGCCGTTGGCCTGCCACCGTCGACGAGCTCGCCACAACCGAGGCCGAGGAACTCAAGACTGAACGGGAGGAAGGTCACGTGCAGAAGCGGCCTGCGCTGGCACTCATCGACCACATCGCCGAGGTGTGGAAACCGTGGGAGACGTTCGTGGGATCGGAGGACCTCGTCCGGCGACTCATCATCGCTCACCCCGAAGTGTGGGGCGCTGAAAGCTCATACGGGCGGGCGCTGACCGTGCAACGCATGGGGCGGATGCTCTCGAGCGCGTACAAGGTGCACACTACGCGGCAGTCGACCGACGACCGCACCCGCGGATACACCGCTCGATCCCTCGACGCGGCAACGTCCGGTTTGGGACTACCCCCCTTGGGTGAACCGGACGAACCGGTCGAAGCGGCCGAACCGGACGGGATGACGGCGTGAACCCACTGAGCGAACTACTGGCCGGCCGGGACCGCTGGACCGGCGCCGCCTGCCTGGGCCGGTGGCAACTGTTCGACCCCCGCCGGGACGACGAGGCCGCCGAGGACTACAGCGTCCGCGTCACCCTCGCACAAGGAATCTGCGGAACCTGCCCGATCCTCACCAAGTGCCGCGACTACGCCGGCAACGCCCGCCCCAACCAACGCGCCGGAATCTGGGCCGGGGTCGCCTACGACCACCGCGGCCGACCGGTCCGCATCCCCTCGAAGGAGTCCAAGTGATCCGCCCCCAAGCTGACGTGTCCGCGCATGTCTACCGCTACGACAAGCACATCGTCATGCGCCTGAACCGCGACAACTACCGGCTGACCAAGCGTGAGGCCGTACTGCTCGCAAACGAGCTCGTCGACGCCGCCGAGCAGTCCGCCGACACCAACAGTGATCCTGCCCCTTCTGGACCACCCGCACCCAAGGAGCGCCACCAGTGAACCGGCAACTACTCATAGAACTGGACCGCCGCATCGGCGCCGACGTCCTCGCCCACGACCAGAACGGCACCCACGTCCTGCCCCTGCAATCGGTGACAGTCACCCGCACCGAGCTAGACGCCGCCGGCCTCGTCCTCGACGACGTCCCCAACCTCACCATCGTCAACTACTAGAGGTGAAAACCGCCCCGGCCTGGTACAATGCACCTAAGTGCAAGAGATGCCGGGCCGGGTGCCCACCTCACGCACCCCGCCCCCAGGGCACGCCGGATGAGCCAGGAGCCACCGGAAACACACACCGTTGTTTCCCGATGGCACAACCAAAGGCCGTCGGCTACCTGTAGGAGGACCAATGTCCACCCCCATCACCACCAGCACCACCGCGGCCGCATGGTCGCCCGACATTCACACCTTCGCCCCGGCAGACGTCATCGGCAACGCCCTCGTCCTGTCCACCTCGACGGTCTCCGGCCGGCTCGAAGGTGACGAGCCGATGCTCCGAGTTGCGTACGTCTCCGACGACGACGCCCAGTTCGTCGCCGAGGGTGCCCCGATCGACGAGGCCAACCCGGCCCTATCCGAGGTCACCGTCGCCACCGGCAAGGTTGCGACCCTCGTCCGCCTCTCCCGCGAGCAGTACGTGCAGCAGCAGACCGCCGGCCTCCTGTCCGACAGTCTGCGCCGCGCCGTCGTCAAGAAGGCCGACACCGCATACCTGACCCAGCCGGCACCGACCGCACCCGCAGTCACCCCGCCCGCCGGGATCCTGCTCGACACCGGCATCGAGGCCGCCGCCGCAAACATCGACACCGACCTCGACCCGCTGGTCGACCTCGTCGCCGCCCTCGAAACCAACGGCGCAACCCCGTCGGGAATCCTGCTCGCTCCCGACACCTGGGCCTCCCTTAGGAAAATCAAGACCGCCACCGGCAGCGCCGCCACCCTGCTCGGAGCTGGCACCCAAGACGCCGCAATGAGCCTGCTCGGCCTGCCCGTGAGGGTCCACTCCGCTGTTCCCGCCGGAACCGGTGTCGTCTACGACCAGGCCGCCATCGTGTCCGCCGTCGGTGACCTACAGCTCGCCGTCAGTACGGATGCCTACTTCGCATCCGATTCCATCGCGGTCCGCTGCACCTTCCGATTCGGTGCCGCACTCGTCCGCCCCGACCGCATCGGCACCTTCAGCATCGCAGCCGCCGTCTAACAATGATCGTCGACCGGGCCGACCTGCCCACCAGCGTGCGCAACCACGAGCTTGTGGCCACGCTGGTGGCAGGCGCCAACGCCCGAGCCCTACGGATCGCGCCATGCCTGGCAGAGGACGGGCGAGACGCCGCAAGGGCAGAGGCCAAGCTGATCCTGGCCGGCGCCGTACAACGGTGGGCACAAGCAGGCAGCGGCGCAATCCAATCCGCAACCGCGGGCCCGTTCCAGATGTCGACGGATACGCGGCAGCGTACGGGGTTCAACCTGTGGCCAAGCGAAATCGGGGTGCTGCAACAACTATGCCCCCGCACCACCGGCCACGCCTTCACAATCGACACCGAACCCACCACCGAGCACCCGAAGCAACCAACCGGGTAACCCCATGAACCCCGCCGGTTTACTCACCTTTCCCGGCGGCCGGCAGCCCCCGCCGGCAGCTCACCGAGCGAGGGCTGCCACTCACCCAGGGGAGCCACCCCTCCCCCCACCCCAACGAGAACCCTCACGGCATACATGCTCGGAACATGTACGGGTCTGGGGATGCCGGGCTGTGAGGTCGTGGTGACCGTGCAGTTGCGGTGATGACGGCGGCAACTGCCGTGTTTAGCGCCGTGGTTGGTGTGCGGAGGTGTTCTCCGTGCGCGTGGTCCAGGTGGTGTTGGTAACACCACCTGGGTGGTCACCGCTAGGGCATTGGCACCTAGCGGTGGCGGGGTCTGATCCCTCGTCCCCAGAGTGGCCCTCGAATCCATGTCCCCATATCGAATCTGGGCACGACCGCTAGACCCACCCCGATTGGGACGAGTCTGGTCGTGACCCCCTGGCATGTCCGGCCGGACACCATGCAGGGAGCGCCCCAGCCCGTTCTGGGGTGTGCACACGGGAGACAGTTGGTTAGGGGCGGAACTGTCCAGAGAACGCCCGTCAGATCGCACGCTGAGCGATCACCGCGCCAGTCGTGGGCCTGAGGGCCACGACTGCACGGAAACGGCTCAGGGAGCGATTCAGGGGGTGTTGTCGAGGAACTGCCGGATCATGGCGTCGCGCTCGCGGTCGACCATCTCGGCCGCCTGGAGCAACGCGTACCCGAGGGTGCGGCACTCCTCCACGGACAGGACCGGCGGCGGCGTGGTGCCGTTGTGGGTCCACAGGGAGATGGTGGGCACGTCCTCGTCGTCGTGCTGCATGACCCACACCTGCGCCCGGTAGCGGCGCCGGCCGCCCTCGTCGTGGGTCACGTACTCATCCCAGACGACGCCGGTGCTGCGTGACTTGGTCCGGGTGGTCTCGCCGTGCTCGTCGGTGCGCTCGGACTCGTTGGTCCACCACTGGTCGCCGCTCATCGCTGTGCCTCGAGCTGGGCACGGCGGGCGTGCATCTGCGCGTACTGCGCTCGGAACAGTGCCTCGTTGAGGTCTGAGAGCTGGTCGAGGTTGAGGTCGATGTCACCGGACACGTACAGGGTCGGTGGTTGCTCGACGCCGTTGTCGATGAAGGTGGAGACCTCGACGGTGATGCTCTGAGTTCCGGCGGTGATTTCACGCCGGAAGTGGGTGATGAAGTCGCCGTTGACCGGCGGGGGTGCGGGTATGCTGCTGTTATCCATGACGGTTCCTTCGTCGTGGTCATGGTCCCGGGGAGCGCCAACTCCCGCGGGGCCGTTTGTGTCGAATGGAACCTAGACATGCAACCTGTGGAGGCCGGTGACCCCGTGTCGGTCTCGGGGCTGCGTACCGACAACATCGGCATGTCCTTCTACGGCTTCTACCGTCCGACCGGCGGATGACGGCCGAGACCTGCC
>NZ_JAALEC010000139.1:0-8875 GCF_014145205.1 Dietzia sp. DQ11-44 | reverse complement strand
CCACCACCGCGTCGGCGACGGCCGCGGTGCCACCCTCGCGGACCGCGGCCGCGCGGTCCGCCCATCCGGAGGGCTCGCCGAACCTCGCAGCCGTGCACAGCAGGGCAGCGGACCGGACCCTGGTGGGCTCGTGGACCGCGAGCCACTGGGCCACGGCGCCGCCCAGGGAGAGCCCGACCACGTGGACGTGACCCTCGCCGAGGGTGTCGAGCAGGGCGAGGACGTCGCCGGAGAGGTCGGCGATCGTGCACGGCCCCGGAATGACGTCTGAGTTCCCGTGCCCTCGGTGGTCGACGGCGATCACCACGTGGTCGCGGGCCAGATCGCGCACCTGGGCGTCCCACATCGACCGGTCCGAACCGAGGGATCCGAGCAGTACTACGGCAGGGGCATCCGCTGAGGGCGGGCCGCTGACCTGGTGAGACAGGGTGGCGGGCATGGGATGGGTCCTTTCCTGGGGAGCGGCGGGTCAGTTCTGGTGCGGGTGACGTGAACCACGATACGCTGGAAGTGTACGTAAGACGAACAGTTGTGCAACAGGCGAACAGGTCCTACGATGTGTGACATGACCAACAAAATCTTCTCGTCGGCCGCCGCCGCGGTCGCGGACATCCCGGACGGCGCCTCCCTCGCCGTGGGGGGTTTCGGTCTGGTCGGCATCCCCGCCGTCCTGATCGACGCACTCCTGGAACAGGGCGCCACCGATCTGCAGACCGTGAGCAACAACTGCGGCACGGACGGCTTCGGCCTCGGCACGCTCCTGGAGGCCCGCCGCATCACCCGCACCACGGCCTCCTACGTGGGGGCCAACAAGGAGTTCGCCAGGCAGTACCTGAGCGGGGAGCTCGAGGTGGAGCTGACGCCGCAGGGCACGCTCGCCGAGCGGATGCGATCCGGTGGGGCGGGCATCCCGGCCTTCTACACGCCGGCGGGCGTCGGGACGATGGTCGCCGAGGGCGGACTGCCGCTGCGCTATGACGGCGACGGGGGAGTCGCCGTGGCCTCCGAGCCCAAAGAGGTCCGAGAGTTCGACGGGACCCCGTACGTCCTGGAGCGCGCGATCGTCACGGATTTCGCGCTCGTCCACGCCCATCGGGCGGACACGGCGGGCAACCTGCAGTTCCGCGGCACCGCCCGGAACTTCAACCCGGACGTCGCGATGGCCGGCCGCATCACGATCGTCCAGGCCGAGGAGATCGTCGCGGCCGGCGAGATCGACCCGGCGGACGTCCATCTCCCCGGCATCTTTGTCCAGCGGCTCGTCGAGGTCGGACGCCAGGAGACCGGCGTGGAGATCGAGAAGCTCAGCAGCAGGGGAGAGGACAGGTCATGAGCTGGACACACGAGCAGATGGCGGCACGCATCGCCACCGATTTCGTCGACGGGCAGTACGTCAACCTGGGGATCGGAATGCCGACACTGATCCCGGACCACCTACCGACGGGCGTCCACGTCACTCTCCATTCGGAGAACGGGATCCTCGGCGTGGGCCCCTACCCGACGCCCGAACAGCTCGACCCGGAGATGATCAACGCGGGCAAGGAGACGATCACCGCGGCTGCCGGGGCGGCGTTCTTCTCGTCGTCGGCGTCGTTCGCCATGATCCGGGGCGGAACGGTCGACGTGGCCGTGCTCGGCGCCATGCAGGTCTCACAGACCGGTGACCTGTCCAACTGGATGATCCCCGGCGCCATGGTCAAAGGCATGGGCGGGGCCATGGACCTGGTCCACGGCGCCGGCCGGGTGGTCGTGATGATGGACCACGTCACCCGCACGGGCGAGGCCAAACTCCTGGCGGAGAACTCCCTGCCGTACACCGGGCGCGGATGCGTCCAGCGGGTCGTCACCGACCTGTGCGTCCTCGACATTTGCCCGGAGGGGTTCCGACTCGTCGAACCGGCCCCGGGCGTCACGATCGAGGAGATCCGCGCCAAGACGGGCGCCGACGTCCACACCTAGCGCGACCTCCCGCCCGACCGCCCCTCCGCCCGGTCGGCACACCACCGATCGGCCCCGGGGCGAACAACGGGTGTACGGCGGCTCGCGCGGTCAACAGGGTGCCGGTTCCTCACTACTGTGGGGACCGACCCCGTCGTCGCCAGAGGAAGGTCCCCGCGCATGAGCTCCACCGCCCCGGTCACCGTCACCGTCACCGGTGCCGCCGGAAAGATCGCCTACTCCTTGCTCTTCCGGCTGGCGTCCGGTCTGGTCTACGGCCCCGACACCCCGGTCCGCCTCCGACTGCTGGACATCCCGTCGGCCGTCACGGCCGCCGAGGGCGTGGCGATGGAGATCGAGGACTGCGCTCTGCCGCTGGTCGACTCGATCGAGATCACCGACGACGCGACCGCGGCGTTCGACGGCGCCAACGCCGCGTTCCTCGTCGGGGCCATGCCGCGGGGCAAGGGCATGGAGCGCTCCGACCTGTTGAGCGCGAACGGTGCCATCTTCCGCGACCAGGGACGCTCGATCAACGCCGGCGCCGCGGACGACATCCGCGTCGTGGTGGTGGGCAACCCCGCCAACACCAACGCCTACATCGCGCACAGGCACGCCCCGGACGTCCCGGCCGGTCGGTTCACCGCCCTCATGCGGCTCGACCACAACCGGGCGTTGAGCCAGCTCGCCACCCGCCTGGGCGCCCCCGTCGCCGAACTCGACGGGGTCGTGGTGTGGGGGAACCACTCGGCCACCCAGTTCCCGGACGTCTCCTATCTCACCCGAGCCGGTGAGCCCGTGACCGCCGGGCTCGGGCGGGACTGGCTGGCCGACACCTTCATCCCGCGGGTCGCGAACCGGGGATCCGAGATCATCGCCGTGCGGGGCTCGTCGTCGGCCGCCTCCGCGGCCGGGGCCGCCGTCGATCAGATGCGTGACTGGGTCCACGGCACACCGGGGGAGAGCTGGACCACGGTCGCGCTGCCCTCCGACGGGCAGTACGACACGGTCCCGGGGGTGGTCACCGGCCTGCCCTGCCGCAGTCACGGCGGGGAATGGGAGGTCGTCGAGGGTCTGGAGATCGACGATTTCCAGCGCGCCCGCATCGACGCCTCGGTGGCCGAGTTGATCTCCGAGCGCGACGCCGTGCACGCCCTCGGCCTGACCGACTGACCCCGGGGGCGGGGCCCGGGCGGCGTGTGTGGGGTCCCGGCGCGGACGGCCTACGATGGTCGGGTGACGACTGCAGCGACCCCCGGCCCCGAGACCGACCGCGCGGATTTGCTCCCCGCCTCCTGGAACCCCGGCGAGGTCGAGTCCGAGCTGTACCGACGCTGGGTCGACGCCGGCTACTTCGAGGCGGACCCCTCCAGCGACAAGCCCGCGTACTCGGTGGTGCTGCCTCCGCCGAATGTCACGGGCAGCCTGCACATGGGCCACGCGCTCGACCACACGCTCATGGACGTGCTCACGCGGCGCAAGCGCATGCAGGGGTTCGAGGTCCTCTGGCTTCCCGGAATGGATCACGCCGGGATCGCCACCCAGACCCTCGTGGACCGCAAGCTCCGCGCCGAGGGGATCGACCGCCACGAGATCGGGCGAGAGGCGTTCATCCAGAAGGTCTGGGAGTGGAAGCGTGAGTCCGGCGGGACCATCGGCGAGCAGATGCGCCGCCTCGGCGACGGAGTCGACTGGTCGCGTGAACGGTTCACCCTCGACGAGGGACTGTCCCGCGCGGTGCAGACCATCTTCAAGGAGCTCTACGACCAGGGGCTGATCTACCGCGCCGAGCGGCTGGTCAACTGGTCGCCCACACTCCAGACCGCGATCTCGGACATCGAGGTCAAGTACGCGGATGTCGAGGGCGAGTTGGTGAGCTTCCGCTACGGCTCGATGGACGACTCGCAGCCGCACCTGGTGGTGGCCACGACCCGGCTCGAGACGATGCTGGGCGACACGGCGATCGCCGTGCACCCGGAGGACCCGCGGTACGCCCACCTCGTGGGCACCGAGATCGAGCACCCGTTCCGTGAGGGCTGGACCATGCGCGTCGTGGCGGACGACCACGTGGACCCCGAGTTCGGGACGGGGGCCGTCAAGGTCACGCCCGCGCACGACCCCAACGACTTCGCGATCGGCCAGCGCCACGGGCTGGAGATGCCCACGATCATGGACGCGGCCGGCCGCATCGCCGACACGGGGACACGCTACGACGGGATGGACCGGTTCGAGGCGCGAAGGGTGATCCGCGAGGACCTCGCCGCCGAGGGCCGGATCGTCAAGGAGGTGCGCCCGTACCTGCACTCCGTCGGACACTCGGAGCGATCTGGCGAGCCGATCGAGCCCCGGCTGTCCCTGCAGTGGTGGGTCAGGGTCGAGGAGCTGGCCAGGATGGCCGGCGACGCCGTGCGCGACGGCGACACGGTGATCCACCCGAAGAGCCAGGAACCGCGCTGGTTCGACTGGGTCGACGACATGCACGACTGGTGCATCTCCCGCCAGCTGTGGTGGGGCCACCGCATCCCCATCTGGTACGGGCCGGACGGCGAGGTGGTCTGTGTGGGCGTGGGCGAGGAGCCGCCCGCCGGGTACACGCAGGACACGGACGTGCTCGACACGTGGTTCTCCTCCGGGCTGTGGCCGTTCTCGACCATGGGCTGGCCCGACCGGACCACCGACATCGAGCGGTTCTACCCCACGTCCGTGCTGGTCACCGGGTACGACATCCTGTTCTTCTGGGTGGCCCGGATGATGATGTTCGGCACCTTCGTGGGTCGCACCCTGACGGGTGACACCTCCGCCCCGGGGAAGGTCCCGTTCACCGACGTGTTCCTCCACGGGCTCGTCCGCGACGAGCACGGCCAGAAGATGTCCAAGTCCAGGGGAAACGGCATCGACCCGCTCGACTGGGTCGACCGCTTCGGCGCCGACGCCCTGCGCTTCACCCTGGCCCGGGGCGCCAACCCCGGCGGCGACCTGTCCGTGGGTGACGACGCCGCCCAGGCCTCGCGCAACTTCGCCACCAAGCTGTTCAACGCCACGCGGTTCGCGCTGATGAACGGCGCGAAGGTGGGCGAGCTCCCGGACGCGTCCGCGCTCACCGACGCCGACCGGTGGATCCTCCGGCGCCTCGGCGAGGTGCGCGTGTCGGTCGACGA
Organism: Dietzia sp. DQ11-44; assembly: GCF_014145205.1. Taxonomy (NCBI): domain Bacteria; kingdom Bacillati; phylum Actinomycetota; class Actinomycetes; order Mycobacteriales; family Dietziaceae; genus Dietzia; species Dietzia sp. DQ11-44. The sequence goes on along the minus strand of NZ_JAALEC010000139.1, from coordinate 3,779 downwards.
CGCCCTGGACCGCTACGAGTTCTCCAAGGCCTGCGAGGCCCTGTACCACTTCGCGTGGGACGAGGTGTGTGACTGGTACCTGGAGCTGGCCAAGGTCCAGTTCGGGAACGACGACGAGGCGCGCGGCTCCGAGCGCGCCGAGCACACGCGGCTCGTGCTGGGACACGTGCTGGACGTGGTGCTGCGGATGCTGCACCCCGTCATCCCGTTCGTCACCGAGGTGCTGTGGACGGCCCTGACCGGACGCGACTCCGTGGTGGTCGCGGACTGGCCCTCCGACGTGGCCCCGGCAGAGGGGGCCGCGGAGTCCGTGCGCCGCGTGGCCGACGCCCAGACCCTCGTCACCGAGATCCGCCGCTTCCGCTCCGACCAGGGACTCAAGCCCGGCCAGCGGGTGCCCGCGCGCGTCACCGGGGTCGACGCGGCGGATCTGCCCGCCGACCTGCTCGACCAGGTGGCCTCGCTCGCGCGGATCACCCCGGCCGGGGACGACTTCACCGCCACCGCCTCGCTCGAGGTCCGGCTGGGGCTGTCCACGGTGGGGGTCGAGATCGATACCTCCGGCACCATCGACCTGGCCGCCGAGCGTCGCCGCCTGGAGAAGGACCTCGCGGCCGCGCGCAAGGAGCTGGAGACCACCGGCGCCAAGCTGGGCAACGAGGCGTTCCTCGGCAAGGCCCCCGACCACGTGGTGGACAAGATCCGCGCGCGCCGGGATCTCGCCGAGACCGAGGTCAGCCGGATCTCCGCCCGACTCGAGGGCCTCCCGGCCGGGAGCACCGCCTGATGGCGGGTCATCGGTGGCTCGAGCCCCACGACCCGGACGAGGGCTGGGACACCCCCACGGAGGAGGACGTCGCCGAGATGCTCGGCGAGGAGGGCCTGGTCTCCGGGGTCTCCCTCGGCGGGCCGCTGCCCGGTGACGAGGACGGCGAGGACCACCAGGAGCCGCGACCGATCCCGGAGGTCGGCAGCCCCGAGTGGCAGGCCGACACCGCAGAGCTCGCGGCGGTCGAGGAGGAACTGGCCACCCGGTGGCCGGAGACCCGCCTCGAACCGAGCCTGGACCGGATCGCGGAGCTCACCGGCGTCCTCGGGGATCCGCAGCACGCCTACCCGGTCGTCCACGTGGCGGGGACCAACGGCAAGACCTCGGTCACCCGGATGATCGACGCCCTCCTTCGGGCACTGCACCAGCGCACCGGGCGCAACACCAGCCCGCACCTGCAGACCGTCACCGAGCGCATCGCCCTGGACGGCGAGCCCGTCCCGGCACGCCTGTTCGTGGACACCTACCGCGAACTGCAGCCGTACCTGGAACTGGTGGACCAGCGGTCCGAGGCCGGTGGTGGACCCCGGATGAGCTACTTCGAGGTGCTCACCGCGATGGCCTTCGCGGCCTTCGCCGACGCCCCGGTGGACGTGGCCGTGGTGGAGACCGGGATGGGCGGGACCTGGGACGCCACCAACGTGGTGAGGCCGGCCGTCGCCGTCGTCACCCCTGTCGGTCTGGACCACACCGACTACCTCGGGGACGACCTGGCGACCATCGCGGGGGAGAAGGCGGGGATCATCCAGCCCGGAGCAGAGGATGACCTGCTGCCGAGGGACCCGGTCGCCGTGATCGGTCGCCAGGAGCCCGAGGCGATGGAGGTGCTGCTGCGTCGCGCGGTCGAGGTGGGCGCGGTGGTGGCACGTCTCGGCTCGGAGTTCGACGTGGTCGAGCGCCGCCTGGCGGTGGGCGGACAGCAGCTCACCCTGCGTGGTCTCGGAGGCGAGTACCCGGAGGTGTTCCTCCCTCTGTTCGGCGAGCACCAGGCCGAGAACGCCGCCACCGCCCTGGCCGCCGTCGAGGCGTTCTTCGGGGCGGGCCCCGACCGGTCGCTGGACCCCGAGCTCATCCGCGCCGGATTCGCCGCCGTGGACAACCCCGGCCGGCTCGAGCGCCTCAGCTCGAGCCCGACGGTGCTGGTGGACGCCGCGCACAACGGTCACGGCGGGCGCGCACTCGCCGAGGCGGTGACCTCCGAATTCGACTTCCGACGTCTCGTCGCCGTGGTCGCGATGCTGGACGGCAAGGACGCCGACGCCTTCCTCGCGGCCATCGAGCCGGTGGTCGACGAGGTCGTCGTCACCAGGACCGGGTCGCCGCGCGCGATGGCGCTCGAGGACCTCGCGAGGGTCGCCGAGGACCGGTTCACCGCCCAGCGGGTCCACGTGGTGGACACCCTGCCCGATGCGATCAGCGCCGCGCTGGACCTGGTGGGGGTCCCCGACCCGACCGCCGACGACGACGTCTCCGGGGTCGGCGTACTCGTGACGGGATCGGTGTTGACCGCGGGGGCCGCCCGCAGCCTGTTCGGAAAGGACGCACAGTGACCGACACCGGTTCCGTCGATCCGGCGGCCACCGCCCACGAACCCTCGGTGGATCCGTGGAAGGGACTTCGGGGGATCATGGCCGGGACCCTGATCCTCGAGGCGATCGTGATCGGCCTGGTGCTCACGGTGATCGCGAGGGTCGACGACGGAGAGCACTTCCAGCCCTGGAAGGTGTGGTTCGTCAGCCTGCTCGCCGTGGCGATGGTCGTGGCCAGTGGACTGCAGCGGCGTCCCTGGGCGATCCCGCTGAACCTCACCCTCGCCGGGCTGGCGGTGGCGGGGTGGGCCGTGCACTGGTCGATGGGCGTGTGCGGCCTGATGTTCGCGGCGGTGTGGGCGTACATCCTCTATCTGCGGCGGGACCTCTCCCGGCGGATGGCGGGCGGGTACCTGCCCAGCCAGCACGACTGACGGGTCCCGGGTACTTGTAGCATTGCGGCCGTGACCGAGAGAACTTTCTTCCTCATCAAGCCCGATGGCGTCCAGCGAGGCCTGACCGGCACCATTCTCGCGCGAATCGAGGCCAAGGGCCTCCGGCTCGTGGCCATGGACATGCGCCGGGTGCCACAGGAGACCGCGGCCGCGCACTACGCCGAGCACGCCGAGCGTCCGTTCTACGGCGACCTGCTCGAGTTCATCACCTCCGGGCCGGTCGTGGCCGGTGTCGTGGAGGGTCCGCGCGCGATCGCCGCGTGGCGACAGCTCGCCGGCGGGACCGACCCGGTGGAGAAGGCCGCCCCCGGGTCCATTCGCGGGGACTACGGGCTGGAGACCCAGTTCAACCTCGTCCACGGGTCGGATTCCGAGGAATCCGCGGCACGTGAGATCGAACTGTGGTTCCCCGGACTCTGATCTGACCTCATCACCAACGATCCCGGTTCATCACCGGTGATCGCACCGGACGCGCCCGTCGGTCCCCGGACCGACGGGCGCGTTCGTCGTCTCACCTCGCCCGCGCGGCGACGGATCGTCGGCGTGTGTGGGACAATGGCCGAAGCCCACATTCTTGGCGAGCGGACCTCCAGTTCGCCCCGGATCGGGCGCCCGCCCTCCGCGGCCCGGATCACACCGGGATCGCGGACCACAAGACATAGCCCCACCCGAGGTGGGGCCCAGAGAGAAATGCCGACCCCGTGCGGCGGCGTGGGTCACCGGAGCACTCCGGTGACGTGATCGCGCCCGGAGTCCGGCCAGAGGAGACACGTGTCGGATTCGAACCTGACCATCGACGATCTCAACGCGCTTCCGGAGAAGATGCGCGCGCACGCGGCCGCCAAGGCCGTGGGGATGACCAGCAAGGAGTTCCTGGCCGCCATGGCCGGCATCGGCGTGGAGGTCAGGAGCGCCCAGTCCGGGGTGACGCGCGAGGTGCTGCTCACGTGGTTCGCCAGCCGCGGG
>NZ_JAALEC010000138.1:0-2899 GCF_014145205.1 Dietzia sp. DQ11-44 | reverse complement strand
AGTTCTCAAACAACACCACCACACCGTCGCCATGTGGCACTATCGCCACATACCTTAGGGGGAAGTTGCCGCTCTCCATCGGAGGCAGCTCGCCTACTCTAGCGGACCGAAGTCGATCGGTCAACCCGATCGTTCGGCGCCCCTTCGCGAAGCCACCGCCCGAAACCAGGACTCGAACCTCTCGGCTCGACCCCCGCTCCCTGGCGGCTCCGATAAAGTTACACGCGCCCCAACGGAACACCAAATCGGCTGGTCAACGCCTCCCAGGGCGCCCCTGCAGGCCCATGCCGGCAGATCGCCAAAGCCACGTACAGACGGGTCTTCCCGCTGCGTCCCTGCCGTGTTCCCCCTCCGGCCGCCCGACTTCCGCCCCTGCCACCACGTGTCCTACCCGACCCGAGGGGACGGGGCCTACGCGATCCGGTCATCAGTGCGGCTCGAGCTGCAGGGCGGAGTCGGCTCGTCCTCCCAGTGCTCGGCTCGTCCTCCCAGAGCTCCGTCGCGTGCGGTGAGTGGCCGTCCCGACTCACGACCGTGTGGGGGGCACTCAGGGCGGGGGCCTCGGCGTGCGGATCGCGACCGTGTGCGGGCTCACCGGTCTCACCCGTCACCGCCTCTACCGCGCCTCCGGCCGGGCCGGGGTCTTCTACCGAGCCGGCACCACGGCATGTCGCCGGCCGACCGCGCACCGTCGTGGCCGGGTACACCGTGCTGTGTCGATCGACGGCGACCGCCGCGAACCTCGCGTCGTTCCGCGTCGAGAACCTCCGAGCATCACGGCCCGGTCTCCGGTGCCCGCCGGACACCGAACCCGGCAGCACACTGATGCATCAACGCGAGCAGGTGAGCAACTGCCCCGCGCTCGGACTGAACCCGAGCAACGGTCGGACACTCCCCTCGGTGATCCCCGGCCGCGAGCCGGTGCGGAGGAGTGGAACGACACCCAGGCCGCCAGGGCTGTACTCACCCTCCCTTGCGGCACGGTCTACCGTTCGGTGGCATGACGTCGGTAAGAACCACCCAGGCCGTGATCTTCCACGGGTACGGTGCGACGCCCGCGGACCATTGGTTCGGGTGGCTCGCAGAACAGCTCGAACACGCGGGGGTCCCCACACGAGTACCCGCCTTGCCGGAGTCCACGTCCCCATCTCCGGACCGGTGGGCGGCTACCGCCGCAGAAGAGCTCGGTATCCCGGGGAGAGACACGATCGTGGTCGCCCACAGCCTCGGTTGCCTCACCGTTCTGCGCCACCTCGCCTCCCTGACGGGACCGTGGGAGGTGGGCGGTCTCGTGCTCGTCTCGGGATTCGTCGACCCGTTGCCGGGGCTACCCGAACTGGACGACTTCATCGGTGACGGCGTGGACCTGTCCGGGATCCGAGAGAGGGCCGGGTCGCTCACCATCTTGCGTTCCGACGACGACGATCATGTTCCTGTCGACCTCACAGACCGCCTGGCCGGTCTTCTCGGCACGTCGGCTCAGGTCGTCCCGGGAGCGGGCCACTTCCTCGCGACCGACGGAGTCACGACGCTGCCCCACGCCCTCGACGCCATCGTGTGACACACGCAGCAGGCTCTCGGTGGAGTGTGCCGGCACCACCGTGGACAACCGTCGCTCCGCCCTCGCACCAGCCGAGCGCAGATAGGTGCGGTGGCCACATCCGCCGCCCCGGGACCCGTCGACACGGTGGTCCTCACAGTCCCCCGTCGGCGGACCGCTGGTCGGTCCTGAAGACCACCGGAATCAGCCAGAGGAAGGCGATCATGCCGAGGAGCTCGACCAGGGTCTGTGCCACGATCACCACTGCCGCCACCTCGAACCCCTCAGGCAGTGCGAGCGCCAGCGGAAGGACGACGAACGAATTCCGGGTCCCGAGTCCGAAGGCGAGTGTCCGGGCCTGTCGGGGCGGGAGAGAGAACGAGACCGCCAGAGCCTTGGCGGTGAGCGCGGCCGCGAGCAGGAACGCCACGAAGACCGGGACGACGACCGGGAGAACGTTCAGCGCACCGAGCACGGTATCCACCTGAGCCGTGGCGACGAGAAACACGACACCAGCGAGCAGCGGAACCGGTGCCCAGGCCCATCGATCACGCACCACAAGACGCCCCGGGCGGGCATCGACCCACCACTGCGTGAGCGTCGACGCGATCAGGGGCACGGCGACGATCAGCAGCGCCGGCGCGACCACGTTGAGCGTGATCAACCCTGTGACCTCCTCCCGCGCCATGAGCAGCAGATAAAGAGGAAGCAGGAGCAGCTGTAGAACAAGGTTGACGGGGGTCACCGCGACGGCCCGGGGCACATCCCCGCCGGCGAGCTGGGTGAAGGAGATGAACCAGTCGGTGCACGGCACGAGCAACACCAGCAACACGCCCAGACGGATCGCGGGGTCGGCGGGAAGGAGAGACACCATCGCCCACACGATCAGGGGCATGAGTACGAAGTTGCCCAACAGGACCACTCCGGAGAACCGGAGGTCGCGCGAGGCGGAGATTAGGTGCAGCACCGGCACCTGGAGGAACGTGGCATAGAGCAACAGGGCGAGAACCGGCCACAGCAGCACCTCGGCCATCGACGCCGTCGCCGGGATGGCGCTCCCCGATGCGAGACCCGCGGCGATGGCCGCGACATAGATCCACACCTGCCAACGCTCGAGGGTGAGCCGATTCAGTCGCTTGTCCACCCCGTCGGCACCTCTCTCATCCTCCAGATCCGAGACCACGGCGGCTCCGACCACGCCAGCCAGTCCGAACCCGAGGCCGACTCCTTCCGGTCCGCCGGTCACCCGAGCCGGAGACGGGCCCGGTCCTCGTCCGCAGGCCTGCAAGCTCGCCTGCAGCCTGCCACGCACGTGGGTGGGGTGGTATGACGGGAGCCCCCGGGTCGCGTGATGCGATC
>NZ_JAALEC010000137.1:0-1629 GCF_014145205.1 Dietzia sp. DQ11-44 | reverse complement strand
CCGGTGCCCCGGCTCGCGGGCTTCCACTGGACCAAGACGGTGAGTGAGCCCGGTTCCCCCGTGGAGGGCGAGGTCTACGTCGTGGCGGTCGACCCGTCCGACCAGGGGCGCGGGCTCGGAGGGCTGCTCACCTCGCTGGGGGTAGCTCACCTGGAGGGTCCGGTGGGCGCGGAGTCGGTCGTCCTCTACGTGGAGGGTGACAACGCGGCGGCCATCCGGACCTACGAGAAGCTCGGATTCACCGTCGAGCACCGCGATGTGACCTACGCCTCGGCGTGAGACCCCCGTCCGGGGACCTCGGAGGTCGGCGATCACCCCAGGTGGGGGCGCCGTACGAATCCCCCGAGAGGTCATAACCGTGACGCATCCACTGAGTTCATCTCTCGTTCATCTCGACCGGCGAGACCGTTCATATCGGACCCTTAGGTTCTGTGCTCGTCGGGACTCGGTATCGGCCCGGCTTTGTGTTGCAGTCGCCAAAGACGTGTTCGGGGGGCTATCCGCCGGACGAACCAAGGAGATTCAGTGAACCTCAAGCGCACCGGTGCTCTTCTCGGCCTCACCGCCCTCACGGCGGTCGGGCTCGCCGCCTGCTCGGATGACAACACCGGAAGCGGTGACACCGCGGCGCAGAGTGTCTCCGACGCGGAATGCGCGGGCAAGGAGACCCTGACCGCGTCGGGCTCCTCCGCCCAGAACAACGCCATGACGATCTTCGCCAACTCCTACGCCATGAGCTGCGAGGGTCAGACGCTGAACTACAACTCCAACGGCTCCGGCGCCGGCGTGAGCGAGTTCACCGGCGGGATCACGGACTTCGGTGGATCCGATTCCCCGCTCAAGGATGCCGACTACGCGGCGGCCGAGGAGCGGTGCGACTCCGAGGCGTGGCACATCCCCGCCGTCTTCGGCCCGATCGCCGTGGCCTACAACCTCGACGGCGTCGAGTTGAAGCTCTCCGGCCCCACCCTCGCCAAGATCTTCAACGGTGAGATCACCACGTGGAACGACCCGGCGATCGCCGAGGAGAACGAGGGCACGGACCTCCCGGACGAGCCCATCACCGTGATCTTCCGGTCGGACGAGTCCGGCACGACCGACAACTTCCAGAAGTACCTGGAGGCGGCGTCGGAGGGTGCGTGGACGCAGGGCGCCGGCAAGACCTTCACCGGTGGTGTCGGCGAGGGCGCCCGCGGCAACGAGGGTGTCTCGGGTGCCATCGGGCAGACCCCGGGGACCATCACGTACACCGAGTGGTCGTACGCGAAGAACCAGGACCTCTCGATGGTCAAGGTCATCACCCCGGCGGACCCGGAGGGCGTCGAGCTCAACGCCGAGACCTCGGGTGTGACCATCGACTCGGCGCGGCTCCAGAACGAGGGCACCAACGACCTCGTCATCGACACCTCGTCGTTCTACGTCCCCGAGGCCGCCGGCGCCTACCCCATCATCCTCCCCACCTACGAGATCGTCTGCTCCTCGTACGCGGATCCGGAGACCGCCGCGGCCGTCCGGTCGTTCCTCAACATCGCGGTGGCCGAGGACGTCCAGGCACAGCTCGAGGACGAGGGCTACATCCCCGTGCCCGACGCCTTCCGCGAGCAGCTCCTGACCGCCATCTCCGAGATC
>NZ_JAALEC010000136.1:0-10424 GCF_014145205.1 Dietzia sp. DQ11-44 | reverse complement strand
CCGGCCCGCCGCTGATCGCGGCGAGCCGGTGACCGGCCATCTCATCCCCCGAGCGACTGAAGGTCCCATGACAGTTCACGAATCCGTCGACCGGAACACCGGGCAGTCCGGCGGGCTCCCCGGCAGCTCGGGGTCGGTGCCGGATACGGAGAAGGGCGCCAAGGGCGACCTCCTCGAGGGCCGGTCCTCGCAGAAGGCGGACGCGGTGTTCCGGGGCGTCACGGTGGCGGCCGGCGCCGTCATCGTCGCTCTCATCGCCCTGATCGCGATCGTCCTGGTCATGCAGGCGACGCCCTCCCTCCTGGCGAACAACGTCAACTTCCTCACGTCGTCCGAGTGGAACACGAGCGATCCGGACAACATGCGGTTCGGCATCCTCGACATGTTCAGGGTGACCGTGCTGAGCTCGCTCTTCGCGTTGTTCCTCGCCGTTCCGGTGTCCATCGGCATCGCGACGTTCCTCGTGCAGTACGCACCGGCCCGGCTGTCGAGGTCGCTGTCGGCGCTCATCGACCTGCTCGCGGCGGTCCCGTCGATCATCTACGGCATGTGGGGCCTGATCGTGCTCGGGCCGTTGTTGGTCCCGTTGTCCACGTGGCTCAACGAGAACCTCGGATGGATCTTCCTCTTCGGCGACGGCAACGTGTCGATCGCCGGCGGCGGGACCATCTTCACCGCCGGGGTGGTCCTGGCGATCATGATCCTGCCGATCATCACCTCGATGTCGCGCGAGACCATCCGCCAGACCCCCTCGCTCCACCAGGAGGCCGCCCTCGCCCTGGGCGCCACCAAGTGGGAGAAGATCCGGATGACGTGCTTCCCCTACGCCAAGTCCGGCATGATCGCGGGCTCCATGCTCGCGCTCGGCCGGGCGCTCGGCGAGACCGTCGCGGTCCTCATCATCCTGCGGGCCGCGAGCGCCCCCGGCACGCTGTCGCTCTTCGACGGCGGCTTCACGTTCGCCTCCAAGATCGCGTCGGGCGCGGCCGAGTTCAACCACCCGCTGCCGACCGGTGCCTACATCGCGGCGGGTCTCGTGCTCTTCATCCTCACCTTCTTCGTCAACCTCATCGCACGCTCCGTGTCCGGTGGAAAGGTCAACGGCTGATGACACAGGCAACTCCCGACCTCGCCAAGCCCGCCAAGCCGTCGGACACGTTCCTGCCGATCGCCGGCAGCCGCAGGATCAAGGACAGGGCGGCGACGGTGATCTTCTCGCTGTGCTTCGTGCTGGCCGTCATCCCGCTGGTGGCGCTGCTCTACAAGGTGATCGAGTCCGGTATCCCCGCGGTCATCAACCCCACCTGGTGGACGAACTCGTTCTTCCTCGTCTCCCCGTCCTCGATGGGTGGCGGTGTGGGGCACGCCATCTACGGCAGCCTCGTCCAGGCGATCATCGCCGCGGTCATCTCGATCCCGCTGGGGGTGGCGGCGGGCATCATGCTGGTCGAGTACCCCGAGTCGAGGCTGGCCAAGCCGACCACCTTCATGGTCGACGTGCTCGCGGGCGTGCCCTCGGTCGTGGCCGCCATCTTCATCTTCGGGGTCTGGGTTTCGGTGCTGAGGTTCCAGCTCAGCGCGTTCGCGGTGAGCCTGGCGCTGGTGTTGCTCATGCTGCCGCTGATCGTGCGCTCCACCGAGGAGATGCTCAAGCTCGTCCCGGACGAGCTCCGTGAGGCGTCCTACGCGCTCGGCGTGCCCAAGTGGAAGACCATCGTCAGCATCGTGGTCCCGACCGCGCTGTCGGGCATGATCTCCGGGGTCTTCCTCTCGATCGCCCGGGTGATGGGCGAGACCGCCCCGGTACTGATCCTCGTGGGGTACACGGCGAGCTTCAACTACAGCCTCTTCGAGGGCAACATGGCCTCGCTGCCGCTGCTGATCTTCAACCAGCTCTCGAACCCGACGGAAGCCGGCCAGTACCGGATCTGGGGCGCCGCCCTCACCCTGATCATCATCATCGCGCTGGCGAACGTCCTCGCCACGTTCGCCTCCAAGGCGCTCGCGCCGAAGACCAAGTAAGGACCCTGTCATGGCCAAGCGACTCGACCTCGAGAACGTCGACATCTTCTACGGTGACTTCCACGCCGTGAAGGACGTCGACCTCCACGTCCCCCCGCGCTCGGTGACCGCGTTCATCGGCCCGTCCGGCTGCGGCAAGTCCACCGTGCTCCGCTCGCTCAACCGCATGCACGAGGAGATCGCGGGCGCGTACGCCACGGGATCCATCAAGCTCGACGGCGTGGACATCTACGACAAGAAGGTGGACCCCGTCGCCGTCCGACGGACCATCGGCATGGTGTTCCAGCGGCCCAACCCGTTCCCGACGATGTCGATCAAGGAGAACGTCACCGCCGGCCTCAGGCTCCAGGGCGTCAGGAACAAGAAGACCCTGGACGAGGTGGCCGAGAAGTCGCTGCGCGGCGCCAATCTGTGGAACGAGGTCAAGGATCGACTGGACAAGCCGGGCGGGGGGCTCTCCGGCGGTCAGCAGCAGCGCCTGTGTATCGCCCGCGCGATCGCCATCGAGCCCCAGGTCCTGCTCATGGACGAGCCCTGCTCCGCGCTCGACCCCATCTCCACCCTCGCGGTGGAGGACCTCATCGCCGAGCTCAAGAGCGAGTTCACCATCGTGATCGTGACGCACAACATGCAGCAGGCGGCGCGCGTGTCCGATCAGACCGCGTTCTTCTCGCTCGAGGCCACCGGCATGCCGGGCCAGCTGGTAGAGGTCAACTCGACGGAGAAGATCTTCTCGAACCCGGACCACAAGCAGACCGAGGACTACGTCTCCGGCCGATTCGGCTGAGCCGCCGGATACAGCCGAGCGCCCCGGTACCCGCCCACGAGGCGGGTACCGGGGCGCTCGTCGTCGCGGCCCGGCCGGCTGTCAGCTGGGTCCGGATTTCCCCGGGTCGTCCCCCGAGACGCGGTGCGTCAACGACCTGTCGGTCTCGTTGAAGCGGCGGACCAGCTCCTCGTTGGAGGCGGAGGAGTGCTCGGGATCGTCCTCCGCCAGGGTGGCGTACTCGCCGGTGGCGAGGAAGATCACGCGCTGCGCCACCTCCACCGCGTGGTCCGCGAACCGCTCGTAGTAGCGACCGAGGAGGGTGACGTCGACCGCCGACGCCACTCCCCACTTCCACTCGCGCACGGTGAGCAGGGTGAACAGGTGGCGGCGGAGGTCGTCGACGGCGTCGTCCTGCTGGGCCAGGGTGGCGGCCTGCTCGGCGTCCCGGTTGAGCAGCACCTCGGTGGCGGACCGGCCGAGCGAGACCGCGACGCGGCCCATCTCGGCGAAGTACCCGTTGACGGGCTCCGGGAGCACGCTCTCCGGATGCCTCCGACGGACGATCTTGGCGACGTGCCCTGCCAGCGTGCCCATCCGGGTGAGGTCCTGGACGAGCTGGATGGAGGTGACCACCTGCCGGAGATCACGGGCGACCGGCGCCTGGAGGGCCAGGAGCGCGAACCCGCGTTCCTCGTTCTCGGTCGCCAGCCGGGACATCTCCGTCGAGGACTGGAGAACCCTCTCGGCGGCCACGAGGTCGACCTGGAGGAGGGCGTGGGTCGCCAGCTCCATGTCGTCGGTGGCGAGGGAGCACATCCGGGCCATCGAGGTGGCCAGATCCGCGAGTTCTTCAGAGTAGACGAGACGCATGTGAACCAGCATACGGGCATGTCAACCGCACTATCGATACCGGCGATGAACGGCCGATGAACAGGGGGACACGTCATCCGCGCCGGTGCCGGAGGCGCCGGTTCAGCCGCCCGAGTTCTCCGCGTCCGCACCCTCGAGAGCCACCGCGTCGTCCTCCGGATCGTCCAACCACCCCTCGGGCAGGAGAACCCGGGAGGGCGATCCCTGGCGGCCGCGCGGGCCGTACCCGTCCGCGGGGAAGGGCTCGTCGGCGGGGAGATCGGCGAGCATCTCCGCGAGGTCGTCCAGGGTGCGGACGGCTGCCAGGGCCACCCGCTTGCCCGAGCCGGCAGGGAACCCCCGCAGGTACCACGCCACGTGTTTGCGGATGTCGCGCATGCCCTTGTTCTCACCGTGGTGTTCGGCGAGGAGTTCGCCGTGGCGGTACATGATGCGGCCGACCTCGCCGAGCGTGGGCGGGGCCGGTGCCTCGCGCCCGTCGAGGGTGGCGGCGAGCTCGGAGAAGAGCCACGGCCGGCCCAGACAGCCCCGGCCGATCACGACGCCCTCGCACCCGGTCTGCTCCCGCATCCGGACGGCGTCCTCGGCGGAGAAAATGTCGCCGTTGCCCAGCACCGGGACATCAGAGACCTCGCCGATGTGCTCGACCAGGCGGGAGATCTGCGACCAGTCCGCCTCGCCGGAGTACCGCTGGGCGGCGGTCCGTGCGTGCAGGGCGACGGCCCTGGCGCCCTCGTCGACGGCGATGCGGCCGGCGTCGAGATGGGTGTGGTGCTCGTCGTCGATCCCCACCCGCATCTTCACCGTGACCGGGATATCGGTGCCCTCGGTGGCCCGGACCGCCGCTGCGACGATGGAGCGGAACAGCCGCCGCTTGTAGGGGATCGCCGACCCGCCGCCGCGTCGGGTGACCTTGGGGACCGGGCACCCGAAGTTGATGTCGATGTGGTCCGCCAGGTCCTCGTCGACGATCATCTTGGCGGCCGCGTAGGTGTACTCGGCGTCCACCGTGTACAGCTGCAGGCTGCGCGGGGACTCGTCGGGCGCGAACGTGGCCATGTGCAGAGTTCCCGGCTGGCGTTCGACGAGCGCCCGCGCCGTCACCATCTCGCAGACGTAGAGCCCGGACACCGAACCCTGCTGCTCACGTTCGAGTTCGCGGCACAGCGTGCGGAAGGCGACATTGGTGACGCCCGCCATCGGCGCCAGGACGACCGGTGAGGCGAGCTCGAGGGGGCCGATGCGCAGGGCGGGCCCGCCGGTGGCGGTGGGTGCGGACATGATCCGAGTGTCCCAGCGCGGGGCGGGCCAGGTCCAATGGGGGCGCCCTGTGCCGCCCGGCCGATCGTGGTGCCCCCAGTCGGGCTCGAACCGACGACCTGCGGATTAAAAGTCCGTAGCTCTACCAACTGAGCTATAGGGGCGTCGGTCACGATACCGTCCCCGTTCGCGCCGACGGGCGTCGGCTCGGGCGTGGTTGGTTTAGACGTCTGCTGGGCCGTGCCCTAAACTCGAACCCGCTGCGGCCCGGCGATCCCGGACGTGGCGTACGCCCCCTTCGTTTAGCGGCCTAGGACACCGGCCTTTCACGCCGGCAGCGCGGGTTCGAATCCCGTAGGGGGTACGAGGTCAGGAGTCCCGGTCACCGTTCGTCGGCGGCCGGGACTTCTCTCGTCTCGGGGCCCGTCCGGACCCGTTCCGAGCTGCCCTGGAACCACCGCCGGTCCCGCGATTTGCGTCCGGCGTGGGCGTCGATTACTGTTCTGTCTCGTGCGAAAAGCACGGCCCTGTGGCGCAGTTGGTTAGCGCGCCGCCCTGTCACGGCGGAGGTCGCGGGTTCGAGTCCCGTCAGGGTCGCAGGAGACAACCGGCGCATTCGGTTTACCGGATGCGCCGGTGGTCTTATGGCCAGGTAGCTCAGTTGGTACGAGCGTCCGCCTGAAAAGCGGAAGGTCGTCGGTTCGATCCCGACTCTGGCCACCGAGAGCGCAGCGCGCCGGAGGGTTTCCCTCCGGCGCGTTCGTCGTTTCGGGGAACCCCCGTCGGTCGTTATAGCGTGGACGCCATGCCATCGACTGCCACCGAGGTCCGTGACGTGCCGGACAGGTCCCGTACAGGAACCCGGTGGGGGATAGTCGCCGCGGTCAGCGGCCTGGTCGGGATCCTCCTCGCGATCATCGTCCCGCTGCTCCCGGTCACCCAGACCACCTCGACGATCAGCTGGCCGGAGGCCGGGACCCTCGACCCCGTGACGGCGCCCCTCGTGGCCTACTACCCGCTCGACCTGGCGGTGGACGTCCCGTGCGCGGCGGTGGGGGAGCTCCGCGACCAGGGCCGTGAGAACGGGGTGCTCGTGTCCACGGCGCCCCGTCAGGCGGGAGAGAACGCGGGCGCGCGTGCGCTCGTGGTGTCCGTGGCCGGCCCCACCGTCGAGGTGCGCAGCCGGAACGTGCTGGTCGCGGCCGCCCCCACTGACGCGGTCGCCTCACCCGGGGCGTGCTCGGTGATCCGCGTCGTGGCCGACTCCGGTTCGATCGGCGCGGAGTTCGTCGGTCTCGCCTCGGACGACGGGGAGGTGGGCGGGCGGATCGACCAGGATCTGCGGCCGCAGGTCGTCGGGGTCTTCACTGATCTGCAGGGGCCGGCGCCCGAGGGGATGTCCGTCGACATCACCGTCGACTCCCGCTACACCACGCAGGCGACCGTGATCAAGCAGATCGCGATCGTGGTCGGGATCCTCGCGATCGTCGTGGCGCTGGTCGCCCTGCACCGACTCGACCTGCGCGACGGACGCGTCGGACGACGGGTGCTGCCGCGCGGGTGGTGGAAGCCCCGTCCCCTGGACCTGGTGGTCGTGGCCACGCTCCTGGTCTGGCACGTGATCGGGGCCAACACGGCGGATGACGGGTACATCCTCACCGAGGCGCGCGCCGCCGTCTCGAGCGGCTACATGCCGGAGGTGTTCCGGTACTACGGCGCCCCGTACGCGCCGTTCGGTATGCCGTACTACCTGTACACGGCGATCAGTTCCGTCACCGTGGGCAGTATGTGGCTGCGCCTGCCGGCGTTGCTGCTGGGGATCGCGTCGTGGATGCTGCTGTCCCGCGAGGTGATCCCGCGACTGGGCATCGCCGCCCGCCGTGCGTCGGCCGTCCGGTGGAGTACCGCCGCGGTGTTCCTCGCGTTCTGGCTCACCTACAACAACGGGCTGCGCCCCGAGCCGATCGTGGCCTTCGGTGTGCTTGCCACCTGGGTCTCGCTGGAGCGCGCCCTGGCCACCGGCAGGCTGTTGCCCGCGGCCACAGGCTTCATCATCGGCGGGCTCACCCTGTCCGCGGCGCCCACGGGCACCTTCTGCATCGCGGCGATCATCGCGGCCTCCCGACCGCTGTTGCTGCTGGTGATCCGGCGGGCACGGCGCGACGGCTGGATCCCGACGGTGGCCCCCCTGTTCGCCGCCGGTCTCGGCGTGCTGCACCTGATCTTCCTGGACCAGCCCCTGGTGACCACGCTGCAGTCGTCGGCGCTGCTCGGCGACGTCGGCCCCACGGGGCGCTGGTTCGAGGAGGTGTGGCGGTACGAGTGGCTCATGAACCCGACGCCGGACGGGTCCCTGGCCCGCAGGTTCGCGGTCCTGGCGATGTTCCTGTCGCTGATCACGTGCGCCGCGATCCTGTTCCGCAAGGGGCGGATCCCCGGCGTGGCCGTGGGCCCCGCCCGACGGATCGTGGGTCTGGCCGCCATGTCGATCGCGTTCATGGCGCTCAACCCCACCAAGTGGACCCACCACTTCGGTGCGTTCGCCACGATCGGCGCCGCGCTGGCGGCCCTGGTGACCATGGCCGTCCTGCCGGCGGCCACCCGGTCGCTGCGCAACCGGATGCTGTTCCTCGCCGCGGTGTTCTTCGTCCTGGCCCTGAGCTTCACCTCCACCAACGGCTGGTGGTACATCTCGATCTACGGCATCCCGTGGGGTGGCGTGCAGCCCTCGATCGCGGGGATCACGTTCTCCTCGGTATTCCTCGGGCTGATGGTCATCGCGCTCCTGCTCGCGCTGGTCCTGCACTACCGGGAGCCGTTCGTGCGGCCCACGGGGTCGGTGCCCGCCGATGCCGATCGCGGCCCCGTGGTCCGGGTCCTGCGTGAGGTCTCGCACGCCCCACTCGGGCTCGCGGCGGCCCTCGTCGTCGTCGTCATCGTGGCCTCCATGGCCGCCGCGGTCCGCAACCAGTACCCCGCCTACTCGGTCGGCCTGCAGAACCTGCGGGTGCTGTCCGGGGAGCCGTGCGGTATCGCCGACATGGTGCTCGCCGAGCCCGACGCCAACGCCGGACTGCTCGCCCCGGTCGGTGACCCCCGTGACCAGCTCGAGGCGGGCGCGCAGCCGGTGGAGTTCATCCCCGACGGCATCCCCACCGACCTCACCGCCACCCAGGCCGTGGACACCGACACCCCGGGAACCGGGGAGGACTCCGACGCCACCGCCACCACCGCCGGCACCGAGGGCGGAGTGCGCGCGGGGGAGGGCATCAACGGCAGTCACGCCGTCCTGCCCTTCGGTCTCGACCCGGCCCGCGTCCCCGTGCTCGGCAGCTACCAGACCGGCCCGCAGTTCAACGCCGAGACCACCACGGACTGGTATCGGCTCCCCGAACGGGACGAGGAGAGCCCGCTCATCACGATCGCCGTGGCCGGCTCGTTCGCGCCGGACGCGATCCGCGTGGAGTTCGCCACCGCAGCCGACCGGTTCGAGCCGGCCGGTTCGGTCCTGCCCGTCGACATCGGCCCGGCGCCGTCCTGGCGGAACCTGCGCGTGCCCGTCGACACCCTGCCCACCGACGCCACGGCGATCCGGCTCGTGGTGCGCGACCTGGACCCGGACCCGTCGCGGTGGATCGCGTTCACCCCGCCGCGCATGCCGGAACTGGTGACCATGCAGGAGCTCGTCGGTGACTCCCGCCCGGTGCTCCCCGACTGGGCGGTGGCCTTCCACACCCCGTGTCTGCGACCGTTCGAGGAGTACGC
This sequence comes from Dietzia sp. DQ11-44, assembly GCF_014145205.1. NCBI lineage: Bacteria > Bacillati > Actinomycetota > Actinomycetes > Mycobacteriales > Dietziaceae > Dietzia > Dietzia sp. DQ11-44. The sequence goes on along the minus strand of NZ_JAALEC010000136.1, from coordinate 1,738 downwards.
CGGTATCCACGAGCTGCCCGAGTACCGGGTCCTGCCGGATCGCGACCTCGCGGTGAGTTCCACCAACACCTGGCAGGCGTGGGACGGTGGCGGGCCCCTCGGGTTCATCGAGTTGCTCCTGGCCGGCGAGACCGTGCCGACCTATCTGGAGCACGACTGGTCACGGGACTGGGGTTCGCTGGTGCGGTACGAGCCGTTGGTGCCCGCGGCCCGGGAGGCGACCATCGACCACGGTGAGGCCGTACGGTCGGGGCTGTGGAACGGGGGACCGCTCGCCAGATGACCGGCTAACATCGGCCCCGGAGACTTTTTACAAGGAAGTCCAAGTATCCCCTGACGCAGACTGGAGCACGCGATGTCCGTGACCGAGAAGCAGTTCGAGAACATCCTGGTGGAGCAGAGCGACCGCGTCGCGGTCATCACGCTGCACCGACCCAAGGCGCTCAACGCGCTGAGCAGCGGCATGGAGAAAGAGGTCGTCGAGGCCGTGGAGGGTCTCGACTCCGACCCCGGCGTCGGCTGCATCGTCATCACCGGTTCGGAGAAGGCCTTCGCGGCCGGCGCCGACATCAAGGAGATGAAGGACAAGAGCTACCCCGGGATCTACCTCGAGCGCTACTTCGGCGACTGGAAGCGACTCACCGCCGCGCGAACGCCGATCATCGCGGCCGTGTCCGGGTTCGCCCTCGGCGGCGGGTGCGAGCTGGCCATGATGTGCGACATGATCATCGCCGGTGACAACGCCAAGTTCGGCCAGCCCGAGATCACCCTCGGTGTCATCCCGGGCATGGGCGGCTCGCAGCGGCTCACGCGTGCGGTGGGCAAGGCCAAGGCCATGGACCTGTGCCTCACCGGCCGACAGATGGACGCGGACGAGGCGGAGCGCTCCGGCCTGGTCACCCGCGTCGTCCCCGCCGCGGACCTGCTCGACGAGACCATGAAGGTCGCCGGGAAGATCGCCTCGATGAGCAAGACCACCGCCATCGCGGCGAAGCAGGCGGTCAACCGGTCCTTCGAGACCACTCTCGAGGAGGGGCTGCTCGCCGAGCAGAACGCCTTCTACGCACTCTTCGCCACCGAGGACCAGACCGAGGGGATGTCGGCGTTCGCCGAGAAGCGGAAGCCCGAGTGGCGCCGCTGAGGGACCAGCCCACGCACGGGCATCTCGCCGGGGGCGGTGGCGTGAGCGGGGACGCCCGCCGCGCCCCCGGTGAGCCCCTGCCCGTGTTGGTCCTCACCGGTTACCTGGGTGCCGGCAAGACCACGCTGCTCAACCACCTGCTGTCCGGCACGCCGGGCCTGCGCATCGGCGCGATCGTCAACGACTTCGGCGAGATCGACGTGGACGCCACGTCGGTCGCGGGGCGCGTGGACTCGATGATCTCGTTGGCCAACGGGTGTGTCTGCTGCGAGGTCGACGCGAGCGAGCTGGGAGAGACCCTGGCCGGTCTGGCCGACCCCGAGCACGGGCTCGACCTGGCGGTGATCGAGGCCAGCGGGCTGGCGGAGCCGGCGATCCTGTCGCGCATGGTCCACGAGGTGCCGCGCGAGGTGGTGCGGCACGCGGGGATGGTCCAGGTCGTCGACGCCGAAGGGCTCGACGACGCCCTGGCGCGGCACCCGCGGTTGACGGCGCACCTGGCGGAGGCGGACCTCGTGGTGGTCAACAAGTGCGATCTCGTGGACCGCGCGCGATTCGACCGCATCCGCGACACGATCCGCCGGCACGCCCCCCGGG
>NZ_JAALEC010000135.1:0-7604 GCF_014145205.1 Dietzia sp. DQ11-44 | reverse complement strand
GATCGGAACGGCAGACGACCCGGAGGTCGTCGCCCGCGACCTGGGCAGGGTCAGCGGGCTGTGCACCCACGGGTCCGATCTCTACCTGTCCGCCGTCACCGACCGCGGCGCGGTGATCCGGAGCGCCGACCGCATCATCTGGACCTGGCCCGATCAGCGATCGGCGGGAGGGTGCGCCGCGGCCGAGGACTCACTGGCACTCGCGTTGCCGGACGGCGAACGCGCCGACGCACTCCCCCTCGCGGGTGGGGCGGCACGGGGCCAGCCCGAGGCCCTGGCCGAGGGGCGCTACGGACGGATCACCGGTCTGGCGGCGGTCGGTGACGGGGTGTTGCTCGGAGGGACGACCAACAAGCGTGGTGGCTCCCCTGTCCCCACCGACGATCGCGCCGTCATCCTGCCCCGGACCGGTGGCGGAGGCGGCGACGCCCGGACCTGACTCGCGGTCTGGTGGGGCACCTCACCCGGCGGGCCACATCTCGTCGAGGCGATGGAGGGTGGCGCCGAACAGTGCCGCGGTCTCCCCGGCGCCGGGAGACGAGAGAAGTCACGGAGCATCACGTCGACCAGGGGGCTCGGGAGCGTCGGGAGGACGCGTCCGAGGAGACGTGCGAGGGTGGCCGGCAGATGCCGGATCCGCACGTCCGCGCCGTTCACCCGAGTGACGAACTCGTCCACGGAGAGGGACTGCGGTCCGGCGAGCTCGAAGATACCGGTCGGGGTGGCGTGGTCCAGCGCCGCGTGGAGCAGGGCCTCGGCGACATCATCGCGAGCGATCCAGTCATAGCGTTGGGTCCCCGGCCCGAGGACGGTGACGGGCCGTCCCCCGAGGAGAGCATCTCCGTGACGGTGGGCCCGGGTGCGTCGGGGGTGCCGAAGATGTGCGCGGCGCGGAAGACGACCGCGGGAATCCCACTCGCGCGGATGAGTCCTTCTGCGTGGGCCTTGTACCGCAGGTACGGGTTGGTCGAGGTCTCATCCGCCCCCAGGTACGACAGGAAGACGACGCGGCGCACCCCTGAGTCCTTCAGTGCGGTCACCGTGGCGCGCACCGTGTCGAGATTCGCCGACTGGTAGGTGTCGGGCCGCCTCGGGAACAGGGCCCCGGCCAGATGCACCACCGCGGACGCTCCGACCGACGCCGTGGCCACGTCGTCGCCTCGTCTCAGCGCGCGGACCTCGTTCGGCAGCCCGGCCAGTCGCGCCCGAAGCGCGGTGCCGACCTGGCCGGAGGCGCCGGTGATGACCACCGGTCCCGTGCTCCACTCCCGCTCGGCCACCACGTCACCCGCTTCCGTCCCCACAGTGCCTCTCGGCACCTGCGCACCAGAAGAACACACCCCGTCCCGGGCTCGCAAGGACCCCCGGGGCTGTCACCCGCAGGCGGCGATCACGAGCTCCTTGACCCTGGCCGGGTCGGCCTGCCCGCGGGTGGCCTTCATGACCGCTCCGACGATCGCGCCGGCGGCCTGGACCTTTCCGGAGCGGATCTTCTCCGCGATGTCCGGCTGCGCGGCGAGGGCGTCGTCGACCGCCTTCTGCAGGGCGGAGTCGTCACGGACCACCTCGAGGCCCTTGTCGGCCACGACCCGGTCCGGCTCACCCTCACCGTCGAGGACCGCGTCCACGACCTGCCGGGCGAGCTTGTTGGTGAGCGTCCCCTCCGCCACGAGCTCGATGACCCGCGCCACCTGGGCGGGGGTGATCTCCAGCTCCGGCAGGCCCACGCCGCGCTTGTTGGCCTGCTGCGAGAGGTAGGCCACCCACCACGACCGGGCCTCGGTGGGGGGCGCGCCGGCGTCGACGGTGGCGAGGATCAGGTCCAGCGCTCCGGCGTTGACCAGGTCGCGCATCTCCTCGTCCGAGACACCCCAGTCGGCCTGCACCCGTGCGCGGCGCAGCCACGGCAGCTCGGGCAACTCGGCGCGGATCCTCTCGACCAGCTCGTCCAGCGGCTCGACAGGCGCGAGGTCGGGCTCGGGGAAGTACCGGTAGTCCTCGGCGGATTCCTTGGGCCTGCCCGCGGTGGTGGTCCCGTCGGACTCGTGGAAGTGCCGCGTCTCCAGCACGACCTCCCCACCTGAGGACAGGACGTCCGCCTGGCGGCACATCTCGTGACGCACGGCGACCTCGACGCTGCGCAGGGAGTTGACGTTCTTGGTCTCCGTCCGGGTGCCGAACTCGGTGGCGCCCTTGGGCATCAGTGAGACGTTGGCGTCGCACCGCATCGACCCCTGGTCCATACGGACGTCGGAGACGTCGAGACTCCGGAGCAGATCGCGTAGAGCGGAGACGTACGCGCGGGCGATCTCGGGGGCACGCTCCCCTGCTCCGACGATCGGCTTGGAGACGATCTCGATCAGCGGAACGCCGGCACGGTTGAAGTCGAGCAGCGAATGCGTGGCCCCGTGGATCCGACCGGTGGCCGAGCCGACGTGGGTGGACTTGCCGGTGTCCTCCTCCATGTGCGCCCGCTCGACCTCGACGCGCCAGGTGGTGCCGTCCTCGAGCTGGACGTCGAGGAAACCGTCGTGGGCGATCGGTTCGTCGTACTGCGAGATCTGATAGTTCTTCGGCTGGTCCGGGTAGAAGTAGTTCTTCCTCGCGAAGCGACTGTACGGCGCGATCGAACACCCGAGGGCCAGCCCGATCTTGATCGCCCATTCGACGGCCTGCCCGTTGACCACCGGCAACGCCCCCGGCAGACCGATGCACACCGGACACACCTGGGTGTTGGGGTCCGCTCCGAACGCAGTCGGGCACCCGCAGAACATCTTGGTGGCGGTGTGCAGCTCGACGTGCACCTCCATGCCCATGACGGGATCGAAACGTGACACGACCTCGGTGAACTCCATGCGGAACAATCTAGCCGAAGAGGCAGGCGGCCTCGCGGTAGCGGTCCTCCGGGACGGTCTTGAGCACGGCGACGGCCTCGGCGACCGGCACCATCTCGATGGACTCCCCGCGCAGCGCCACCACCTGACCGAAATCCCCGCGGTGCACCGCATGCGCGGCGTGGACACCGAAACGGGTGGCCAGGACACGGTCGTATGCCGTGGGGGTCCCCCCGCGCTGGATGTGCCCCAGCACCGTGGTGCGGACGTCGCGGTTCATCCGGGAGGCGATCGCCGTTGCCATCTGGTCCGCGACACCGGTGAACACCTCGTGACCGAACTGGTCGGTCCCGCCCTGCCGCAACGTCATCCCCGAGCCCTCGACGGGTGTGGCGCCCTCCGCCACCACGCAGATCCCGTACGCCTCCCCCATCTGGAAGCGGCGCTTCATCACCTTGCACACGTAGTCGATGTCGAACGGCACCTCGGGGATCACGATCATGTGCGCCCCGGACGCGAGCCCGGCGTGGAGGGCGATCCACCCGGCGTGCCGACCCATCACCTCCACCAGCATGACCCGCTCGTGGGACTCCGCCGTCGTGTGCAGGCGGTCGATCGCGTCGGAGGCGATCGAGACCGCGGTGTCGAACCCGAAGGTGTAGTCGGTTCCCGCCACGTCGTTGTCGATGGTCTTCGGGACGCCCACCACCGGCACACCGTTCTCCGTGAGCCACCGCGCCGCCTTCAGCGTCCCGTCGCCACCGATCGCCACCAGCGCGTCGAGGGAGTGGCGCTGCAGGGTCCGCCGGATCTCCGGCAGGCTCCCGGTGAGGATGTCCGGGTTGAGCCGGCCAGTTCCGAGGATCGTGCCCCCGCGCAGCAGGATGCGGTCGATCCCCTCGTCGTCGAACAGGGGCACCGCACGGTCGTGCACCAACCCGGACCACCCGTCCTGGAAGCCCAGGACGGGTGAGTCGTACTCGGAATGGGCGGTCCGCACCAACGCGCGGATCACCGCGTTGAGTCCGGGGCAGTCCCCGCCTGCGGTCAGCACGCCAATACGCACGTCGGACTCCTCTCGGTTCTCCCGCAGTCTAGGGCCGGGACCTGGTCACCGTGCCCGGCTCCGGTGACTGTTCACCGGTACGAAACGCCATCGTCGCCACTCCTCCGAGCAGGACCACCACGGCGGGGAGATACATGGCGTCCGCCACCGCCTGCCCTATGTCGCCGTGGACGACCAGCCGGGCTTGCATCACCGCACCGATCGCCGCGGAACCCAGGACCGCACCCACCTGGCGGGTGGTGTTGTAGACCCCCGAGCCGGCTCCGGCGGAGGCGAGCTCGAGGCGTCGCATCGCGGTGGACGATGTGGGCGCCCAGACACACCCGTTGGCCACCCCCATCAGGGCGATGGGTCCGAGCAGCACGGGGATCGAGGTCTGCGAGTCCATGACCAGAGCAAGCCAGAACAGGGAGATCGCGTAGGAGAAGTACCCGATGCCCGTGAACAACCGCGGGTCGATCCTGTCCGCCCACCGCCCGACGACCGGGGCGAGGACACCCGCGATCAACGCCATCGGCAGCAGCATCAGACCGGCGCGCGTGGGGCTGAGGTCCTTGACGCCCTGGAGGTAGAACATCAGCGGGACCATGGTGCCGGCGGTGACGAAGCCGATGGTGGAGACTCCGAACGTGCCGATCGAGAAATTCCGGTCCCGGAACAGGCGTAGAGGTACCAGTGGCTCCGTGCGCACGCGCGACTGCCACCAGACGAACGCCGCCAGGCCCGCCGTCCCCGCGATGATGAGCGCGAGGGTGGTCCCGCCCCAGCCGTGGGACTCGCCCTGCTGGATGCCGAACACCAGCAGGAACATACCCAGGGCCGACAGGGCGATCCCCAGCCCGTCGTAGGAGTGCGACCGGGTCTCGAGCCTGGGGACCCACCGCCAGACCAGCACCACGGCCAGGACGCCGAAGGGGATGTTGACGAAGAAGATCGCGCGCCAGTCGAACGCGTCGATGAGGACACCACCCAGGACGGGTCCGACGACCGAGGCGATGCCCGCGACCGCCCCCCAGATCCCCATGGCCGCCCCGCGACGCCCGGGCGCGAAGACCCTGGTGATCACGCTGAGCGACTGCGGGGTGAGCAGCGCGGCACCGAGTCCCTGGAACACACGCGCGACGATGAGCGTCTCGATACTGCCCGCGAGACCACACCACAGTGATGCACCGGTGAACAGGACCAGTCCGGCGATCGAGACCGCGCGGGGTCCGATCTGGTCACCCAGACGACCGGTGAACAGCAGCGGTACGACGTAGGCCAGCAGGTAGGCGCTGGTCACCCAGATCACCTGGTTGGTCGACGCGCCGAGTTGTGTGACGAAGGCGTCGGTGGCGACCGCGACGATCGTCTGATCCACCAGGATCATGAAGAACCCGATGACGAGCGCCGCCAGGGCCTTCCATGCGTCCCTCTCGGGGACCGTGGTCACGCGATCGGGCCTCTCGCCGCCTCGAAGGCGGCACCCACCCGGTACAGGCGGTCGTCGGCCAGCGCCGGGGCCATGATCTGGAGGCCCGCCGGGAGCCCGTCGACGAGACCGGACGGAACGGACATGCCGCAGTGCCCGGCGAGGTTGAGCGGGAGGGTGCAGAGGTCGAACTGGTACATGGCCACCGGGTCCTCGACCTTGGCCCCCAGCGGGAACGCCGTCGTCGGGGTGGTGGGCGAGACCAGGACGTCCACCTTCTCGTACGCGGCGTCGAAGTCGCGCGCGATGAGCGTGCGCACCTTCTGTGCCTGACCGTAGAAAGCGTCGTAGTAACCGGCCGAGAGGGCGTAGGTGCCGAGCATGATGCGGCGTTTGACCTCGGGACCGAACCCGGCTTCGCGGCTCGCCGCCATGACCTGGTCCGCGGACCCCTCGCCGACCCGCAGGCCGTAGCGCATGGCGTCGAACCGGGCCAGGTTGCTGGAGACCTCGGACGGGAGGATCAGGTAGTAGGCGGGCAACGCATAGCGGAAGTTCGGGCACGAGACCTCGACCACCTCCGCACCCAGGTCCCGCAGGGTGTCCACGGAGGCACGGAACGACGCCTCGACCCCCGGCTGGTACCCCTCCCCGGCGAACTCGGAGACGACGCCCACGCGCACACCGGACAGATCTCCTCGCGCTCCCTCGCGCGCCGCCCGGACCACGTCCGGGACCGCCACGTCGAGACTGGTGGAATCGCGGGGGTCGTGTCCGGCGATCACCTGGTGCAGGAGGGCGGTGTCCTCGACCGTACGACCACACGGTCCACCCTGGTCGAGTGACGAGGCACAGGCCACGAGGCCGTACCGGGACACGGTGCCGTAGGTGGGCTTCACGCCCACCGTGGCGGTGAGGGCGGCAGGCTGGCGGATGGACCCGCCGGTGTCGGTGCCGATGGCGATCGGGGCCTGGTGGGACGCCAGGGCAGCGGCGGAGCCACCGCCGGACCCGCCCGGGGTGCGGCTGGGATCCCACGGGTTGCGGGTCGGGCCGTACGCCGAGTTCTCGGTCGAGGACCCCATGGCGAACTCGTCCATGTTCGTCTTGCCCAGGATCGGGATGCCCGCCTCCCGGAGCCGCGCGGTGACCGTGGCGTCGTACGGGGAGCGGTAGCCCTCGAGCATCCTCGACCCGCACGTGGTGGGTGCGTCGGTGGTGGTGAACACGTCCTTGAGGGCGACCGGGACCCCCGCCAGCGGGCCGAGTTCCTCTCCGGCCGCGAGACGGGCGTCGACGGTGCGCGCGGCCTCGAGTGCCTCGTCGGCTCCCACGTGCAGGAAGGCGTTGATCTCTCCGTCGACCTCCGAGATCCGGTCGAGGTGTGCCCGGGTGACCTCCTCCGAGGACACCTCCCGCGCGGCGATCCGGCCGGCCAGTTCAGCTGCGGTGGCGGTGGTGAGTGAACTCATGCCTCCTCCCCCAGGATCTGCGGGACCTCGAAGCGCTGCTGGTCCGCGGCCGGGGCCTGGTCGAGCGCCTGCTCCGGGGTCAGGCCGGGGGTGACCACGTCGGTGCGGTACACGTTGGAGATCGCGGTGGGATGGCTCATCGCCGGGACATCGTCCGCTGCGACCTCGGACACGGCCTGCACGTGGTCGAGGATGTCGGTGAGCTGTCTCGCGAACGAATCCAGCTCGGAGTCGCTCAGTTCCAGGCGGGAGAGCCTGGCCAGATGCGCGACGTCCCCGCGTGAGATCGAGGTCACGTGTGTAGTCCCTTCGGCGTGGCGTGTCGGTACCGGCCCAGCCTAGTCAGGCCGTCAGAGTGCGGCACAATGGGCGCCATGTCATATCTGCTCCGCGTCCTGCTCCCCGATCGACCGGGCAGCCTCGGCTCCCTCGCGGTCGCCCTGGGGACGGCCGGCGCGGACATCATCAGCCTCGACGTTGTGGACCGGTTCGACGGGGTGGCCGTGGACGACATCGTGGTGAACGTTCCCAACGGGACCTTCCCCGACACCCTGATCACCGCGGCCGAACAACTCGACGGGGTCATGGTGGATTCACTTCGGCCGTTCGGCGGGATCCTCGACGCGCACCGCGAGCTCGAGCTCATCGACGCGGTGGCAGGGGCGGGGGCCGGCGCTGACCAGATGCTCGCCGACGAGTTGCCCGCGGCGCTGCGCCTCGGGTGGGCGCTCGTGGTGGAGGAGACGACCGATGGATGCCGGCTGGTCGCTCGCGGCGCCGCCGCACCGTTGTGGGACGGGGGCCGGGTCGAGGCGGTTCGC
>NZ_JAALEC010000134.1:0-1028 GCF_014145205.1 Dietzia sp. DQ11-44 | reverse complement strand
GGCCCATCCGCGAGTGGATCGCGTCGAGGGTCTCGATCGCCTCCGCCACGTAGGGCCCCTTGTTGAGCATCACGCACTCGGACCGCTGCGCCGAGCCCGCGTCGGAGATCTCCGCGCGGGACGGCATCCCGGTCTTCGCGAGCGACTCCAGCACCTGCGTCGCCAGCACGACCGGAACGCGGGCCGCCTGGCACATCAGCGTGATGTTGCGCGGGATCTCCGAGAGCGACTCGAATCCCATCTCGACGGCGAGGTCACCGCGCGCGATCATCACCCCGATCCGGTCGTGGCGCATGGCCTCCAGCACCAGGTCCGGCAGCGCGCGGTAGGCCTGCCTGGTCTCCACCTTGAGCAGCAACCCCAGCTCCCGCCCCGATTCCGCGCGCTCCGCCCGGAGCGCCTCCACCGCGTCGGTGACGTCCCCCCTCGTCCGCACGAAGGACAGCGCCACGATGTCCGCGTGCCGGGACGCGAAGCGTAGGCACTGCCGGTCCTCGTCGGTCAGTGCGGGGGTGTCCACCTCCAGCCCGGGGACGTTGATGCCCTTCTCCGACCCCAGCCATCGGCCGCCCTCGCGGCAGCGCACCACCTCCAGCCGGGCCCAGGGCCCACCCTCCTGACCCGGCATCGAGGTCGCGACGACCTCCGCGGAGATGACTCCGTCGTCGAACAGGACGCGGTCCCCCACCGACAGGGCCTCCACGACCGCGGGGAGCGCGCACCCCAGTCGGATCTCCTCGCCGGACCGCGGCGGCTCCACCGGTTCCATGTCCACGGTGAGCAGGATCGGGTCCCCTCGGTGGACGCGGATCCGGCGCGGCACAGCGGAGATGCCGCGGACCCGGGTGTGCTCGAAGTCGCAGTCGATCAGCGTCCCGTCGCGCACCCACGCGTTGCGGTCGCCCTCCGCCAGCACGCCGTCGGCCCCCGCGGACACCACGGTGAACCGCCGCCTGAGCCGTCGTGCGTCGGGGACCTCGATCACGTCCCCCGGGGCCCGCGCCGCGAGCCACCGAGGGTCCACCCGG
>NZ_JAALEC010000133.1:0-6056 GCF_014145205.1 Dietzia sp. DQ11-44 | reverse complement strand
GGCGGACCCCGGCGGGAACGGGTAGGTCGTGACGGCCGGGTCGGACTGTCCGGTGACGATCCGACCGACCACCTCGGGGTCCACCGCCGCCGTGAGGCCGCGCCGCACTTCCGGGTCGCGGACCGCCGGGGCGACGGTGTTGAAGCCCAGTTCGAGTTGGGCCGAGGAGTCGACGGTCACGGCGCGGACCCCGTGGACGGTGGCCGAGACGTCCGCGGCCAACGGTGTCGCCGAGACCATCGCGAGTGATCCCGGTCCTCCACGCAACGCCGCGCCGAGTTGTCCGGCCCCTGTCGCCCGCCGCACGAGGATCTGATCGAGTTCCGGCGCGCGCGCCCAGTACCGGTCGTTGCGTACGAACTCGATCTCGCCCCGACCGATGTCGGCGAACCGGATCATGAACGGTCCCGCGCTCATCACGGGGAGGCTGGACATCGCGCCCTGGAAACCGTCCGGGGCGTTCTTGAGGATGTGCCCGGGCAGCAGGTCGGCGAACAGCGTCCGCCACTGCGTCGGTGGGGAGTCGAACACCACGTCGACGACCTTGCCCCCGGCGCCGGACCGCACCTCGACGATCTGCTCGTACCCGGCGGGGTCGACCACTCCGGGCTGGGTCGTCATCTGCCGCCACAGGTACTCGAAGTCCTCGGCCGCGACCGGCACCCCGTCGGTCCACTGGGCCAGCGGGTCGATCGTGTAGCGGATTGTCCGCGGGCTCCCCGGCAGGGGCTCGGCGGACACGAGGAGGTCGCGGTTGAGCACCGGCTCACCGCCCGGCCCGGGGACGAACGCGCTCGGGAGCAGCAGGGAGGCGACCAGGTCCGTGTCGACTCCCTGATCGGCCAGGAGATGCGGGTTGAAGCCCGGGTCGACGCGGTCGAGGGCCAGCAGGACCCCGCCACTGGACAGGTTGACGGACTCCCCGTCGGTACGCTCCTCCCCCACCACGGTGGGCGGAGGCGGATCGGCCACACACCCTGTGACGACGACGAGGGAGAGCACGGCTGCCAGAACGCTCGTGCCGCGCCGACGAACTGATGCCCCCCTCGTCGCCACCAGGGTCCTCGTCAGTTGACCGACTGCTGCTCGCGCGACTTGGACTTGCTGCGGGCCTTGGCCCGCTCATTGGCGGTGAGCAGCACCTTGCGCACGCGGATCGCCTCCGGTCCGACCTCCACGCACTCGTCGCCGGCGCAGAACTCCATGGCCTCCTCCAGCGAGAGGTTGCGGGCCCTCTGCAGGGTCTCGGTCGTATCGGAGGAGGCCGCTCGCATGTTGGTGAGCTTCTTCTCTTTGGTGATGTTGACGTCCATGTCCTCGGATCGCGGGTTCTCGCCCACGACGACGCCCTCGTACACCTCGGAACCGGGCTCGATGAAGAAGTCGCCGCGGTCGGCCAGGCTGAGCAGCGCGAACGCGGTGGCCTTGCCGGCACGGTCGGCAACCAGTGAACCGGTGTGCCGCGAGCGGATCTCTCCGACCCAGGGCTCGTAGCCGGCCGACTCGGAGTTGGCGATCCCGGCGCCGCGCGTCTCGGTCATGAAGGTCGTGCGGAAGCCGATCAGCCCCCGGGCGGGCACCCGGAACTCCATCCGGACCCATCCGGATCCGTGGTTGCCCATCTGCTCCATGCGCCCCTTGCGGGCCGCCATGAGCTGGGTGACCGCGCCGAGGTACTCCTCGGGCACGTCGATGGTCATGTGCTCCATCGGCTCGTGGACCTTGCCGTCGACGACCCGGGTCACGACCTGCGGCTTGCCCACGGTGAGCTCGAAGCCCTCCCGGCGCATGGTCTCGACGAGGATGGACAGCGCCATCTCGCCGCGGCCCTGGACCTCCCAGTCGTCGGGGCGCGCGGTGTCGAGGACCTTGAGCGAGACGTTGCCCACGAGCTCCTGGTCGAGACGCGCCTTGACCATCCGCGCGGTGAGCTTGGTACCGCCGTTGCGGCCGGCGAGCGGGGAGGTGTTGACGCCGATGGTCATCGAGATCGCCGGCTCGTCGACGGTGATCGCGGGCAGCGCCACCGGGTTCTCCGGATCCGCGAGGGTGTCGCCGATCATGATGTCGCTGATCCCGGCCACCGCGACGATGTCGCCGGCCACGGCCTCGTCGGTGGGCATCCGCTCGACACCCTTGGTCGCGAGGAGTTCCGAGATCCGCACGGACTTGGTCTCCTGACCGCCGTCGGGAAGGTTGTGGATCCACGCCACCTGCTGACCCTTGCGGAGACGGCCGTTGTGGATACGGACCAGACCGATACGACCGAGGAAGTTGGACGCGTCCAGGTTGGTCACGTGGGCCTGCAGCGGCGCGTCGGCGTCACCGCGGGGCGCGGGGATCACGTCGTACAGGAGCGTGAAGAGCTCGTCGAGGTTCTCCCCGGCCGGTTCCTGGCCGTTGGCCGGCTGCGTGGTCGAGGCCTTACCGGCGCGACCGGAGGCGAACACCACGGGCAGTTCGAGCGCGCGCTCGGCCGCGGCCTGGGCGTCCGGGTCCTCGAGATCGGAGGCGAGTCCGATGAGGAGGTCCTGGGCGTCCTCGACGACCTCGTCGATGCGGGCGTCCGGACGGTCGGTCTTGTTGACGACGATGATGACCGGAAGGGATGCCGCCAGCGCCTTCCGCAGGACGAACCGCGTCTGCGGCAGCGGACCCTCCGAGGAGTCGATGAGCAGGACGACGCCGTCGACCATGTTGAGGCCGCGCTCCACCTCGCCGCCGAAGTCGGCGTGGCCGGGGGTGTCGATGATGTTGAAGACGAGGTCGGCGCCGCCCGACCCTGCGCCGAGACGCCGCACCGACGTGTTCTTGGCCAGGATCGTGATGCCCTTCTCACGCTCGAGGTCACCCGAGTCCATGACCCGGTCCACGAGCTCCGCGCGTTCGTCGAACGCTCCGGACTGGCGCAGCATCGCGTCGACGAGTGTCGTCTTACCATGGTCGACGTGCGCGACGATGGCGACGTTGCGGAACTCGGTCAGGGCCATACGGTGGGTTCTCCCTCAGAGGCTTTCGGCGCCACGGGCGACTCTGTGGCCGCCGGGCGCGTGGTGGGAATCTGCGGGACTCCCGCGTGATCCACAAGCGCGTCCGGTCGAGCGCGCGTGCGTGACCACATTACCCGCATCGGCCTCCGGACAGTCATCCCGAGCGGGCGACGCCACACCCGCGGCGGCGACTGTTATTTACATCACAAGTATCTTCTGCCACACTGGCCACAGACGCCACAGCAACCGGGCCTCCGGTATCCACACCTGTAAACGTTGTGAGAACATCGAGCCGTCGATTGGTCGGCCCGCCGACCGGTCCGTCCGCCTCATCCGAAGAATGGACTCGCCAGTGACCCGCCACTCGCTCAGGAACTCGTTCAGGACCCTAGGTCTCGGTGCAGTCGCCGCCATGGCCGTGTCGCTCGCCGTCCCCGCCTCCGCGAGCGCCCAGTCGCTGGACGAGCTGGGCCGCCCGACCGAGCCGGTGCTGCAGGCCATCGAGAACCTCTCCGAGCAGCAGTGGATCCCCGAGGAGACCCGGGGCACCATCGCCCGGCTGGTGGGCTTCTTCCGCGGGTCCGGCGAGCCGGGCACCCCGCTGCCCGAGAACGGTCCGGTGATCGCGCAGTTCGCCTACCCGACCATCATGCAGAACTGCATCGACGGGGAACAGACCGCGGTCGGGGCCGCCACCGCCGTGCCGGGGCCCGCCGGCCTGCCCCTGCCCGGCATCCCGGGCGGCCACCTTGGCTTCATCTTCACCGCCCTCGGCACCGAGGGCGTCGCACCCCAGCAGGTGCAGCCCATGACCGTGGACTGGTTCAACATCAACAACGGTCGCCGCGGCACCACCGTGCTCAGCTACAACGGGATCAACGCGGGCGGACCGGCGACCCTCAACGGTGTCGCCGACACCGGCCCGGGGCAGGTGCTGATGCTCCTGCAGGGCGGCGTCACCACCACCCTCGCCGGCGGCGGGACCTCCAATTGTGTCTCACTGCCGCTGGTGGGTTCCGCGTTCGTCCCGTGATCAGCGACGGCGTGGGGTCCGACCGGCCCCACCCCGACATGAGCAAGGCCCGTCTCGCCCTCGGCGACGGTGGGCCTCTCGTCGTTCTGACGGGTGCCGGGATGAGTGCGGAGAGCGGGGTGCCCACCTTCCGGGACTCCCGGACGGGACTGTGGGCACGCCACGACCCCGCCGACCTCGCGACCCCGGAGGCCTGGGACCGCGACCGGGACTCCGTGTGGGCCTGGTATCGCTGGCGCGAGCACCTCGTCGGATGCGCCGAGCCGAATGCCGGTCATCTCGCGATCGCCCGCGCCGCCCGGGACCGCAGCGTGACGGTGGTGACCCAGAACGTCGACGACCTGCACGAGCGCGCGGGTTCCGCCGGGGTGCACCATCTCCACGGCAGCCTCTTCGCACACCGGTGTGACGAGTGTGGGGCCCCGATGGAGGTGGGGGCGCCGCCGGAGGACCCCGTGGACCGGCTCGCGCCGCCCGACTGCCCGCGGTGCGGCGGACGGGCCAGACCGGGAGTGGTCTGGTTCGGAGAGATGCTCCCCCGGCAGCCCTGGGACGCCGCGGTGTCCGCGATCTCCGCCGCGACCGCGGTCCTGGTCGTCGGCACCTCCGGTCTCGTCCATCCCGCCGCATCGCTCCCCGGCATCGCCGTCGACCTCGGGATCCCGGTCGTCGAGGTCAACCCCGATCCCTCCGGCCTCACGGACGGGGTGACGGTCCACCTCCGTGACACCGCCGCGGCGGTTCTCCCGACTCTCCTGGCGCCCTGACCGAGGCTCACCTCGCCGGGACCGCTTGACAGGTCGCGGAACCGGCGCGGCGGGACCCCGGCAGCGCTAGCGTGTGCTCAGCGGAAACACTCACCACCACGTTCCCGCCTCCCCCGATCCCGGGGAGTACACCACCGGAGGTCAATCCATGTCCGACTCGTCCCCGCGCACCCCGTCCGCACCGTCCCCCGGCACCCCGTCCGACACGTCCCCCGGCACCCCGTCCGGGACGGCGGTGATCGCGGCCGAGGTGATCGGCACCTTCTGGCTGGTACTGGGAGGGTGCGGCACGGCGGTGTTCGCCGCCGTCCAGGTCGCCACCGCAGACACCGGAGACGTCCCCGTGGGCGTCGGCTACCTCGGTGTCTCCCTGGCCTTCGGCCTGACCGTCCTGACCGGCGTGTACGCGCTCGGCCACATCTCCGGCGGCCACTTCAACCCGGCCGTCACCGTCGGCGCCGCCATCGCCGGGCGCCTCCCCTGGGCCAAGGCCCCCGTATACATCGTCAGCCAGGTCGTCGGCGGTCTGGTCGCGGGAGCACTGATACTCGTCGTGGCCAAGGGCAAGGACGGATTCGAGGCGACCGGCCACATGGCCGCCAACGGCTTCGGCGCCAACTCCCCGGACGGGTACGGCCTGCTCTCGGCCCTGATCATCGAGGTCGTGCTGACCGCGATCTTCATCTGGGTGATCCTCGGAGCCACCGATCGCCGCGCCCCCGCCGGCTTCGCACCCCTGGCGATCGGGCTGACGCTGACGTTGATCCACCTCATCTCGATACCCATCACCAACACCTCGGTGAACCCGGCCCGCTCGACCGCCGTGGCCTTCTTCAACGGCGACGGGGCCGTCGGTCAGCTGTGGCTCTTCTGGGTGGCCCCGATCCTCGGCGCGCTCATCGCCGGCGCCCTGTACGGTCCCCTGTTCGGCGAGCGGGTGAAGAACGCCCGGGTCACCACCGGCGCCGCCGCCTGACCACCCGGGAATGACTGCAGGGCCCGCGGGATCATCTCCCGCGGGCCCTGCAGTCGGTCCGACGTACCGGGGGTCAGCGCCCCTGCTCGTCCCGTCGGTTCCGTCCCAACACCTTGTCCACGACGCCCGGCTCCCGGTCCGGGTGGGCGGCCGGATCGACGTCGTCCGGGTGACGCCCCGTCCGGTCGTGGATGCCGGTGTCATGGGTGCCGGTGTCATGGGTGCCGAGACCCTGCGACCCGTCAGACCTGGAGTGCCGGCCACCGGCGTCCGCGATGTCGCCGGTGGCG
>NZ_JAALEC010000132.1:0-9155 GCF_014145205.1 Dietzia sp. DQ11-44 | reverse complement strand
AGCCTCGGCCTCGGCGGCGGCGTGTTCGGCAGCGCGTTGATCGATCGCCTCGGCAAGGACGGCGGCCTCCTCGGTGGCCAGAATGGCCGACACGGTGGACATGCCGTCAGCGCCCTTGTTGATGCGCACACCGCGCGCACGGCTGGCGTCCTCCTTGCGCCGACGGATTCCCTCGGCGTCGTAGCGGGTGATGATCGCGTCCACCGCATCGCGTACCGCGTGCCGCCCGAGGCGTTCGCCGGCTTCCGTCGCGGCCAGGTAGTCGTCGACGACGTCCTGTTGCACCTGCGGAAGCACCTCGGGGTCGACGGTCGCCATCTGGCGGGCCAGCAGTTCGGCGGCGCGCTGGTCGAGGCGTCCCGCCGCCAGGGCGGCGAGAACGGCGGGGTAGCGCTGGTGCAGGTCCGCGGCGAACGAGATCATCGATTCGGCTCTCAGGGCGGAGACGGCCATCGCCGCCACCACGTATCCGGTTGCCACCACGAACGGGTCCACCACCGCGTGGCCGGGCGGGGAATCAGAGCCGGTGCCTGAGTCGTCGCGGCGCTGGCATTCCAGCAGGAGGTGGTAGCAGGCCGACAGCCGCTGGGCGGAGGCGCGATTCTCGGCCGCCCATCCGGCACGAGCCGAGGCGGTCAGCCCGGTCAACGGATCAACAGCGGAGGAACTGTCGGAGGAGGGGCCGTTGCCGACGTCCATGCCACACCTCCGAAGCCTTCCGCCACCGTCACCGTATCGAATGTACGTTCTAGTATACGCACACACGTTCGAACGTGCAAGGGTCTGCCGCGGGCTTTCCGTCCGGGACTGCAGCGGAGGAAATCGCCGGGCTACTCAGCCGGGCTACTCACCGGTCAGGGCGTGATCCGGGGCTCCGGGCCCACCACGTCGAAGAGCATCGCGGTGAACTGGCCGTGCGTCTCGAGCTTCTGGCGGTGGAGTCGGAGTCGGCGGGGCAACAGGGGGCGCCCGGAACCGAGGACGACCGGACACTGGTGGATCCAGACCCGGTCCAGCAGTCCCCGGTCGGCGAACTGACCTGCGAGGTCACCACCCCCGACGATCCACACGTCCCCGCCGTCGGCGGCGTCGACCAGGAGAGGGTGCAGGTCGCCGACGTCACCGGCGAAGAACTCGACGCCGTCGACGGGATCGAGATCGCGGTGGGTGACGACCCAGCTCGGCACGGAGTACGGCCAGACGAACGGTCGGCCGTCCTTCGTCAGGTCGCGGCGGACCCACTCGAAGGTGTTGACGCCGCAGACGATCGACCCGACGCCGGAGTAGAAGCGGTCGAAGTGGAGGTCGGGGAGGGCGGGGTCCAACTCTGTCGGTGTGTACCCCGCGGGTTCGGCCTCCCCGGAGGTCGCGAAGAGCCAGGACAGGCTCTCCTCGTCGTCGGCGATGTACCCGTCCAGACTCGTGGCGGTGCAGTAGACAGTGCTCATCCGACAATGCTCGCACCCGGCTACGACACTCCCGGGCGGAACAGTCCCGGCTCAGCGGCGCCCGCGTGCCTCGCGGTAGATCTCGACGAGAGCATCCGTCGAGGAGTCGAAGCCCTCCCCGGGGTGCTTCTCCGCGGTCAGGGCGGTCAGGAGCTCGCCGGCCTGGGCCTTGCCCAGCTCGACCCCCCACTGATCGAACGCATTGATGCCCAGCACGGCGGCCTGGACGAACACCACGTGTTCGTAGAGGGCGATGAGCTGCCCGAGCACCCCGGGCGAGAGCGACGGCGCGAGGATCGTGGTGGACGGCCGGTTGCCGGGCATCACCTTGTGCGGCGCGATCGCGGGGTCCACGCCCTCGGCGAGCACCTCGTCCTCCGTCTTGCCGAACGCCAGCACACGGGACTGGGCGAACAGGTTGGCCACGAGCATGTCGTGCATCGATCCGGCGCCGTTGGCGGTGGGCAGGTCCGAGACCGGACGGGCGACCCCGATGAAGTCCACCGGGACGAGCTGGGTGCCCTGGTGCAGGAGCTGGAAGAAGGCGTGCTGGCCGTTGGTGCCGGGCTCGCCCCAGTAGACCTCGCCGGTGGGGTAGGAGACGTCGGAGCCGTCGAGTCGCACTGATTTGCCGAGGGACTCCATGGTCAGTTGCTGGAGGTAGGCGGGGAACCGCAGGAGGCCCTGGGCGTAGGGGATCACGGCCTTGGACTGGGCCCCGAGGAAGCAGGTGTACCAGATGCCGAGCAGGGCCATGAGGACCGGCGCGTTGTGCTCGGGGGCCTCGGTCGCGAAGTGCAGATCCATGGCGTGGAAGCCCTCGAGCAGCTCGACGAACGCGGGCGGGCCCACCGTGATCATCACCGAGAGGCCGATCGCCGACGACACCGAGTACCGGCCCCCGACCCAGTCCCAGAACTCGAACATGTTGTCCGCGGCGATCCCGAAGTCGGCCACCTCCTCGGTGGCCGTCGACACCGCCACGAAGTGGGAGGCGATCGCCTCCTCCGATCCGAGGGCCTCGACGAAGTGCCGACGCGCCGCGTGGGCGTTGGCCATGGTCTCCTGCGTGGTGAAGGTCTTGGAGGCGACCACCACCAGCGTGGTCGCGGGGTCGACCTCGGCGAGCACGGCCGAGAGGTCGGCGGGGTCCACGTTGGAGACGTAGCGTGCGCTGATCCCCGCGGTCTGCAGGTGGTGCAGGGCCTTGTCGACCATCACGGGCCCGAGGTCGGAGCCGCCGATGCCGATGTTGACCACGGTGTCGATCCGCGCGCCCGTGTGCCCGGTCCATCCGCCGGACCGGACGCGGTCGGCGAAGTCGGCCATCCGGGTGAGGACCGCGTGGACGTCGGCCACGACGTCACGCCCGTCGACGACGAGGTCGGCCTCGGCCGGGAGACGGAGCGCGGTGTGGAGGACCGATCGGTCCTCGGTGGTGTTGATGCGGTCGCCCCGGAACATCGCGGCCCGCTGCGCCGGCAGCCGTGCGGCGTGGGCCAGCTCGGTCAGGGCGCTCAGGACCTCGTCGGTGACCAGGTGCTTGGACAGGTCGACGTGCAGATCGCCCGCGGTGACCGCCATGCGGCGACCCCGTTCCGGATCGGCGGCGAACAGCTCACGGAGGGTCACCCCGCCGATCGCCGGTACGAGATCCTCGATCGCCGACCACTGTGGTGTCGTGCTGATGTCCGTCATTGCCGCTCCTGCCCAGTGTTGCCGCCCGGGGATCGCCCGCCGTCTGACAGCGAGGTTAGTCGGGAATACGGGGGCCCCGCCGCCCGTTCCAGACACGTGACCCCCATGACTCCTCCGGACCACCCCTCCGTGTCAGCCCAGGCCGATCGGCTCGTCGAACTGGGCGTGCCCGAGCTCGGCGGGATCACCGCCGGGCGGCTGCGGGAGCACGCCGCAGCTCTTGAAGACGCAGCTCTCGAAGACGCAGTTCTTGACGGCGCAGCTCGTGCCGCCGCCCCGGGGCCCGGTCGGCCGGCGCTGGCCGTCCACCCGTCGTTCGTGTCCACCGCCCGACTGGCGACCCTGCTGCGCCGTGGTGGGAGGGCGGGCTTCGTCGTCGTCGACATGTCCGACCTGGCCGAGTTCACACCCACCGACGACGTCCGGGTTCCGGACGCCCCGCTCTATCTGGTCAGGGACGTGACACGCGACGACGACATGCTGGGCTGGACCCCGACGGACGCGCACGCCGAGTTGGCCCGGCGGGGGCGCACTCCGCTGACCATCTCCGAGGGGGTGAGCTGGCTGCTCCAGCAGCCGGAGATGCTCGAACCCGGCAGGTGCTTCATGTGCATCGGATCGCGGAAGCGCAAGGCGGACGGAGCTCTGGATGCCCGGACGCCGGCGCTGTGGATCAGCGGGGGGACCGGCCGCGACGGCCGGGAGAACAAGGGCGCGCCGAAGGTGGGCTGGTGCTGGGCGAACAACCACCACACGTGGTTGGGGTTCGCCTCCACGGCCGGTCGGGTCGGCCGGGACTCAGCCCAGTCGCCCGCGACCGAGACGTAGGAGCATCCCCGCGAGGGTCTGCCCCTCCTGCCCGAGTGAGGAGAAGCGCTCGTAGACCTTGAGCTCGCGGGTGTGGACGAGCTTGGTGCCGCCGGACTGCATCCGCGTGCGACCGATGCGCTTGGAGATCTCGCTGCGACGGACTATCGCGTCCAGGATCTCGGCGTCCAACCGGTCGATCTCCAGTCGCAGTTCCTGGATCTGGGCCTCGGACAGCGGATCGTCCGTGCCGGCGGGGTCGGTGTTCATGCCGCGATTATCCCACTTGCTTCCGCGGAGGCCGCGGGACCGTCTAGTGTTTCCGCCCGTGGAGAACTTGAACTCGACTCTCGCGGACATCGGTTCCGTGATCTGGGGACCCTTCGTCCTCATCCCGCTGCTCCTCGGCACGGGCCTATTCCTCACGATCCGTCTGAGGGCACTGCAGTTCCGCAAGCTGGGGCCCGCGCTCCATCTCGGGCTGGTGCGGCGGAGGGACGACGGCGGGGCGGGTGACATCACGCAGTACCAGGCGTTGACCACCGCGCTCGCCGCGACCGTCGGCGTGGGCAACATCGTCGGCGTGGCGACGGCGATCTCACTGGGAGGGCCGGGCGCGCTCTTCTGGATGTGGGTCACCGCCCTCGTGGGGATGGCCTCCAAGTACTCGGAGGCCTTCCTGGGTGTGCGGTACCGCGTCACCGACGCCCGCGGCGAGCAGTCCGGTGGTCCGCAATACTACCTCCACCGGGGGTTCGCCGAGCTGTTCGGGAAGACCGGCGGCCGGGTGGGGCTGGTCCTGTCGATCGTGTTCGCGGTGTTCGCCGTCCTGGCCAGCTTCGGCATCGGCAACATGACGCAGGGCAACGCGGTGGCGGCCCAGCTCGACAACTCCTTCGGCGTCCCCGTGGTCGCCTCAGGCGTCATCCTGTTCGTCCTCACCGGTGCGGTCCTGCTCGGTGGCATCAAGGCCATCGGCCGGGTCACGGCCGGGTTCGTGCCTCTGATGATCGTGCTGTACCTGCTCGGCGGGATGGTCGTCCTGGTGCTCAACGCCGACGCGATCCCCGGCGCCTTCGGGCAGATCTTCACGCAGGCCTTCTCCGGGACGTCCGCGGTCGGCGGCTTCGCGGGCGCGGCGATCATGTACGCCATCCAGATGGGTGTCGCGCGGGGCATCTTCTCCAACGAGTCCGGGATGGGCTCGGCGGCCATCGCGGCCGCGGCGGCCAAGACCACCCACCCGACCCGCCAGGGCCTGGTGTCGATGACCCAGACGTTCATCGACACCATCATCGTCGTCACCTTCACCGGTCTGGTGATCGTCACCTCCGGCGTGTGGGAGCAGGGCAGCGACACGGCCGGGACCATGACCGCCGACGCGTTCGCCGAGGCCATGCCGTACGGCGACAAGCTGGTGGCGGTGGCGATCGCGTTCTTCGCGTTCTCGACGATCCTCGGCTGGTCGTACTACGGCGAGCGGTGTGTCGAGCGGCTCGTGGGCGCCGGGGGAGTCATCCCCTACCGGATGGTCTTCACCTGTGTGGTGTTCGTGGGTGCGGTCACCGAACTCGAGGTGGTGTGGAACTTCGCGGACGTGATGAACGGACTGATGGCCATCCCGAACCTCATCGGCCTCCTGGTCCTCTCCGGCCTCATCGTGCGGGAGACGCGGTACTACCTGGACAACGATCCGACTCTGACGGCGACCGCCGCGCAGGTCGACGAGTTCATGGGGGACCGTCCGCGCTGAGAACAGGGTGTCGGACCGGGTGGGTAGATTGGACGCCACGATGACCCACTCCGCTCCCGCCCGTTCCGCCGTCAGTCCCACCTCGCCGCACTCACCGCTCCTGGACGGACTCAACCCACAGCAGGCCGCCGCGGTCACGCACCGCGGCGGTCCGCTGTTGATCGTGGCCGGCGCGGGTTCCGGGAAGACCAGCGTGCTGACCAGGCGGATCGCGTACCTGCTGGCCGAGGGGGGCGCACACCCCGGGCAGATCCTCGCCATCACGTTCACCAACAAGGCCGCCGCCGAGATGCGGGAGCGGGTGTCCGCCCTGGTGGGGCCCCATGCCGAACGGATGTGGGTGGCCACGTTCCACTCGATCTGTGTGCGGATCCTGCGGGCCCAGTCCGCGCTGCTGGGCACGCGCAACTCCAATTTCACGATCTACGACTCGGACGATTCCCGTCGCCTGCTCGGCATGATCGCCAAGGAGCAGCACCTCGAGGTCAAGAAGTTCACGCCGCGGATGCTCGCCTCGGCCATCTCGAACCACAAGAACGAGCTCCGCGAGCCGTCGGAGGCCATGGACCGTGCGTTGGAGGACTCGGACCGGACCGCGCAGACGGTGGCGGCGGTGTTCACCGAGTACCAGGCGCGGCTGCAGGCGGCCAACGCCTTCGACTTCGACGACCTGATCGGGGAGACCGTCGGGTTGCTGCGGTCGCACCCGGAGGTTGCGGCGTACTACCGGCGCCGGTTCCGGCACGTCATGGTGGACGAGTACCAGGACACCAACCACGCCCAGTACATCCTGGTCCGGACGCTCGTCGGCGGTGCGGCCGGGTCCGGGGACGACGCCGCGGCCGGGGTGGCACCGGCGGAGCTCTGCGTGGTGGGCGACGCGGACCAGTCCATCTACGCGTTCCGGGGCGCGACGATCCGCAACATCGAGGACTTCGAGCACGACTATCCGGACGCCCGGTCGATCCTGCTCGAGCAGAACTACCGCTCGACGCAGACGATCCTCTCCGCCGCCAACGCCGTGATCTCCCGCAACCCGGGCCGGAGGGAGAAGAACCTCTGGACCGACGAGGGAACCGGCGAGCTGCTCGTCGGGTACGTGGCGGACAACGAGCACGACGAGGCGCGGTTCATCGCCGGGGAGATAGACCGCCTGGTGGACTCCGGGGACGCCGGGTACTCCGACGTGGCCGTGTTCTACCGGACCAACAACTCCTCCCGGGTGATCGAGGACGTGTTCGTCCGGCTGGGTCTGCCCTACAAGGTCGTCGGGGGCACACGGTTCTACGAGCGCAAGGAGGTGCGCGACATCGTTGCGTACCTCAAGGTGCTCTCCAATCCTGACGACACGGTGGCGCTGCGCCGCATCCTCAACACCCCTCGGCGGGGAATCGGGGACCGTGCGGAGGCGTGTGTGGCGGTCCATGCCGAGCAGCGGGCCATCGGCTTCGGTGAGGCCCTGCGGGACGCCGCGGAGGGCAGGGTCGCGTTGCTGCCCACCCGCTCGGTCAAGGCGATCGCGGGTTTCGTCTCTCTCCTCGACGAGCTCCGCGGGCGCTTGAGCGGCTCCGACCACGCCGGTGGCGAGGACTCGGCCCCCGACGTCGGCGCCCTGGTGGAGGCCGTGCTCGACCGGACCGGATACCGGGCCGAGTTGGAGGCCTCCAACGATCCGCAGGACGCGGCCCGCCTGGACAACCTCAACGAGTTGGTGGGCGTGGGGCGGGAGTTCTCCTCCGAGGCCGCGCTGCAGCGGTCGGCGCGCGAGCAGGGCTTCGGGGACGAGGACGCCGGGGACGCCGCGGGAGCGGTGGCCGACCAGTCCGACGCCGCACTGGACGACGGCGCACCGGACGACGCCGCACCGGACTACGCCGAACTGGACGAGGGCATCGCCGAGCCCGGTTCGCTCGCGGCCTTCCTCGAGCGGGTCTCCCTCGTGGCGGACGCCGACCAGATCCCGGCCGAGGACCAGGGGCAGGTCACACTCATGACCCTCCACACCGCCAAGGGGCTCGAGTTCCCGGTGGTGTTCCTCGTCGGCATGGAGGACGGGCTGTTCCCGCACATGCGCGCGCTCGGGGACCCGGCGGAGCTGTCCGAGGAGCGGCGGCTGGCGTACGTGGGTATCACCCGTGCGCGTCGACGCCTCTATCTGACCCGCGCCATGATGCGCTCGTCCTGGGGCCAGCCCATGACCAACCCCGGGTCGCGGTTCCTCGAGGAGATCCCGTCGGAGGCGATCGAGTGGCAGCGTGAGGAACCGGCCGGCGGTGGCCGGTTCGGTGACGACGACTCGTACGCGCCGCGGCGCCGGTTCGGTGGCGGCTCCGGTGGTGGGTTCGGCTCCGGTGGTGGATTCGGCTCCGGCGGCGGCCGGTCGTCCGGGATTCCCCGGGCCAAGTCCTCCGCGCCCGCCCTGGAGTTGGCGCCCGGAGATCGGGTGACGCACGACAAGTACGGTCTCGGGAAGGTTCTGAGCTGCGACGGCAGCGGGCCCCGGGCCACGGCGACGATCGACTTCGGTGCGTCGGGAAAGGTGCGCCTGATGCTCATCGGGGGAGTCCCGATGCAGAAGCTCTAGGGAGAGGACGTCCGTACGGGCGCCCCGATACCGGGAGTCGGTTCGGGACCGGGCCGGGCCGAGCTCGGGAACGCGCGCTCAGGCGTCGCGCTCAGGCGTCGCGATCAGCCGACTCGACCGTGGACGACTGCCCAGGTCGAGGTCAGCTCCCGAAGGGGCTGAAGCCCGAGCTCTCGCTGCTCCCGGCGCCCGCGAGGTGGATGCCCTGCTGGGCCAGCCAGATGACGGGGTCGACGTGCTGGGTGCCGCCGTTGAGCAGGACCTCGAAGTGCAGGTGGGATCCCGTCGAGAAGCCCATGTTGCCCATGCCTGCGATCTTCTGGCCGGCGTAGACGCGCTCGCCCACGCGGACGTCGAGGGATTCCATGTGGCCGTAGAGGGTCATCGTGCCGTCGTCGGACATGATGCGGATCCAGTTCCCGTAGCCCTGGGCGGGGCCCGAGTCGATCACGACACCATCGGTGGCTGCGAGGATCGGGGTGCCGTTGGCGTTGGCGATGTCGATGCCGGCGTGCATCGCACCCCAGCGCATGCCGAATCCAGAGGTGAAGGTGCCCACTGCGGGGAGGGCGACCTTCGGGCGCCGGGCCTGCTCCTCGGCGATCTCCCGCTGGGTGTTGATCTCGGTGCCGGCGTAGAGCATGGCCGACTGCGCGTTCTCGGACTCGGAGTCGGAGACCGACACCACCACGGGCTCGGGCAGAGAGGGAGTGGCGGGGGTGGAGGACGACGGCGCGTCCGGCGCACCGGTCGCCGGCGCCGCTTCACCGTTGGCGAGGAGTGCGATGTCGCCGGCCTCGGCGGAGTGGGTGCCCGCGAAGTCCATGACGGACCCGGCCGAGGCGGCCGACACCGCGGCGCCGGC
>NZ_JAALEC010000131.1:0-4951 GCF_014145205.1 Dietzia sp. DQ11-44 | reverse complement strand
GTCGACCGCCGCAACCGGTTCGCCACGGACCCGGCGGCCGGGGGCCGTCGACGCATCCGGTTGGAACCCGCGTCGGACCACGCCGAGGAGCTGCCGGAGACCGCGGTGTTCCTCGGGCGTACGGACGAGGGGCGCCACATCTGGGCCCTGGCCGTGGAGGAGCTGCCCGATGACCCGGCGGTGGCGTCACTCCGGGTGACCGGAGCGGACCTGGTCGAGGGCGACGGCTCACTGGCCTCGCAGGCCCTCGCCCTGCTCGGCTGGCACCGGGACACCGTGCGGGGCCGGGAACCGCAGCACCATCCGCGCCGCGTGGACGCGGGCTGGGCCATCGAGGACCCGTTCCACGGAGGACCCGAGTACCCACGCACGGACCCGGCCGTGATCTGCCTGGTCCACGACGGTGGGCGCCGGGTGCTCCTGGCACGTCAACCGGTCTGGCCGGCCGGGATGTACTCCCACGTCGCCGGATTCGTGGAGGCGGGGGAGTCCCTGGAGGGTTGTGTCCGGCGCGAGGTGAAGGAGGAGGTCGGCGTGGAGGTCGACCGGGTCCGCTACCTCGGCAGCCAACCCTGGCCGTTCCCCCGCTCACTGATGGTGGGTTTCCACGCGGTCGGGGACCCGGACGCGCCGATCGTGCTCGAGGACGAGGAGATCAGTGAGGCCGCCTGGTTCGACGTCGACGAGGTCCGCGCCGCGCTCGACGGACGGGGCGACCTCATGGTGGCCCCACCGGTATCGATCGCCCACGTGATGCTCCGGTCGTGGGTCGCCGCGGTGGACCGTTAGGCGTCCGCGAGCTCGGCGAGCTTGGCCCTCACCTGGGAGGCCGGGGGGTTGGTGGCGGTGGTGCCGTCCGAGTACAGCGCCGTCGGGACGACGCGGTTGCCGCCGTTGACGCTCTCGACGAACGCCGCGGCCTCGGCGTCGGCGTCCACGTCGATCTCCGTGTAACCGATCTCCTTCTCGTCCAGCAGCTTCTTGAGCCGGGTACAGAAGGGGCACCACGTGGTGGTGTAGAGGGTCAGGGCCTCGGCATCGTTCGTGAGATCGCTCATGACGGGGTCCAACGCTCGGAGACCGGGGAATCATCCCGGGGGAGGCCCACGGCGATGTGTCGGGGCCGGATGCCACCATGGTGGCGTGGATGACGTGCGGCGTGACCGGGACTCGGCCCTCGACGGACTGGACCCCCAGCAGCGGCGGGCAGTCCTGGCGCCCCGCGGACCCGTCTGCATCCTCGCGGGCGCGGGGACCGGCAAGACGCGCACCATCACCCGGCGCATCGCCCACCTGGTGACCACCGGACACGTCCGTGGGGACCAGGTCCTGGCCGTCACGTTCACCGCCCGCGCGGCAGGGGAACTGCGCATGCGGCTCGCCGGGCTGGGCGTGGCGGACGCGGGGACGGGGCCGGTCCAGGCGCGGACCTTCCACTCGGCGGCCCTGCGCAACCTCTCCTACTTCTGGCCGCGGGTCTACGGCGAGGAACCCTGGCAGCTGCTCGACGGACAGTTCCGGGCGGTCGCGCAGGCGGTCCGCCGGGTGGGGCTGGATCCCTCGACGGAGACGATCCGGGACGTCCTCACCGAGATCGGCTGGGCCAAGTCCAGTCTGCTCACCCCCGACACGTACGCCGAGCGGGCGGTCGCACTCAGTCGTGACCTCCCGGCCCCCGCCCCGGAGGTGGCGCGGGCGTTCCGGGCGTACGAGGATCTCAAGGTGTCGGGCCCGGTCCGCATGCTCGACTTCGACGATCTGCTGGGACACATGGCGGAACTGGTGGAGGAGGTCCCGGCGATCGCGGAGGAGTTCCGGGACCGCTACCGGTGCTTCGTGGTGGACGAGTTCCAGGACGTCACCCCCGCCCAGCAGCGCCTGCTGTCGGCCTGGCTCGGTCGGCGCGACGACCTCACCGTGGTGGGCGACGTCAACCAGACCATCTACTCCTTCGCCGGGGCCGATCCGGACTATCTGCTCGGATTCGCCGAGCGCTACCCGGAGGCGACCGTCGTCCGCCTGGAGTCGGACTACCGGTCCACCCCGCAGGTGGTCGACCTGGCCAACGCGGTGATCGGGGCCGGCGCGGGGCGGTTCCGATCAGCCGGTCTCACCCTCCGGGGAATGCGTCCGGCGGGGCCCGACCCCGTCCTCACCGAGTATCCGGACGAGGACGCGGAGGCGGAGGCGGTCGCCGGGGCGATCGCCGATCTGGTCCACGGTGGGCTCGACCCCTCGGAGGTCGCGGTCCTCTACCGCGTCAACGCGCAGTCGGAGCGCATCGAGGCCGCGCTGGACGAGGTGGGGATCGGTTATCGGCTCAAGGGTGGGGAGGGCTTCTTCGACCGGACGGTGATCAGGCGCGCGATGTCGGCGATCGACAGACTGGTCGACGGCACCGACGAGGCGGTCACGGAGGAGCACTCCGCGCTCACCGACCCCACCGACGTCGCGCGGGTGATCCGGGCGTCACTGGAACCGTTGGGTCTCACGGCCGCCGAGCCGTCGGGCGCCCAGGCCCGGGAGAAGTGGGAGTCGCTGACCGCGCTGATGGGCCTCGTGGAGGAGATCGCCACCACCGAGGACCGCCCCGGACTACTCCCGGTGGTCGCCGGTCTGAGAGCCCGCGCCGCCGCGAGGCACGCCCCTGACCAGCGCGGGGTGACCCTGGCGTCGTTCCACGCCGCCAAGGGGCTCGAATGGGATGCGGTGTTCCTCCTCGGGGTGCACGAGGGCAGCCTGCCCATCAGTCACGCGATCAAGGCCGGGCCGGACGCCATCGAGGAGGAGCGGCGACTGCTGTACGTGGGGGTCACCCGGGCACGGGAGCACCTGTCCGTCTCGTGGAGCCGCAGCCGACGGGCCGGGGGCCGCGCCACTCGCCGTCCCAGCCGTTTCCTCGACCCGGTCCGCCCGGCACCGGCGCCCGGGGGAAGCCGCCAGACGTCCGACTCCCCGGACAAGGGGCGTTGTCGCGGATGCGGGGAGCGGCTCACCGGGCCGATGCACCGGGCGCTGGGATCGTGCCCCGACTGCTCGGTGGAGGTCGACACCGGGTTGTTCGAGCGGCTGCGCGACTGGCGCAGGGAGACGTCGGAACGCATCGGCAAACCCGCGTACACGGTGTTCACCAACGACACTCTCGTGCAGATCGCCCGCGAGCGTCCCGCGGACACCCGGGCGCTCGGGCGCATCGGCGGGATCGGGGCGCACAAGCTCGGCGAGTACGGGGACGATGTCCTCCGCCTGGTCAGGGAGGGCTGATCCCGGCCGGTCCGGAGTGGCTCACTCCTCGTCGGGGAAGATCTCCGGCATCCAGCGATGGACGATCTGCCGGTACGGGGCGGTCGCCTCGAGCTGGCACAGCATGCCCACCGAGGCCGAGAGCACCCGGTGGATGAGGACGTATTCGCGGGGAAGCGTGAAGGACCGCGAGGTCCGGAACTCACGGCCGGAGACGTCCCCGTACACCGCCATGATCCCCTGCATCCACTTGCGGTCGAAGTGGAACTCGGGCTTGCGCATCGGCTCGATGAAGGGCCCGAGGAAGGCCATCGCGTCCGCGGGGTCCAACCCGCCCCGGCCCACGTACCCGGAGCGCGTCATGAGGGCGAGCAGCTCCTCGGACTCCCCGGCCAGCGCGAGCCGCATCATCGAGGTGAGAACCGCGGGCATGCCGTCCGGTAGCGGGAGTGACGCCCCGAAGTCCAGCACCACCATCCGACCGTCGTCCGCGAGGAGGAAGTTGCCGGGGTGCGGGTCGCCGTGCATCATCCTCGCGCGGGCGGGGGAACAGAACTGGAACTCCGCCAGCAGTCCACCGGCCCGGTCGCGCTCCTCCTGGGTCCCGCTCGCGGCGATCCGGCCGAGCGTGCGACCCTCGGCCCACTCGGTGACCAGGACCTTCGGGGCGGAGGCGAGCACGGCGGGGACGCGGATCAGCGGGTCGTCGCGGAACGCGGCGGCGAACACCCGCTGCGTGTCGGCCTCCCCCCGGTAGTCCAGTTCGGCCACGGCGCTGTCGTACAACTCGTCGATGACCCCTTTGACGTCGGTGCCGGGGTTGAGGGGCCGCAGGAGCGGGGAGAGACGTCGGAGCTGACGGAGGTCCGAGCGCAACGCCTCGTCGGCCCCGGGGTACTGGATCTTCACCGCCACCTCCCGACCGTCCGACCAGACCGCGCGGTGCACCTGCCCGATCGAGGCCGCGGCGGCCGCGGAGGTGTTGAACTCGGCGAACCGCTCCCGCCACCGCAGGCCGAGTTGGGTGTCGAGGACCTGCTCGACCTCGGCGGGGGGCAGCGGCGGAGCCTCGGCCTGGAGCTTGGTGAGCGCCTCGCGGAACGGGCCCGCGTACTTGTCGGGCATCCCGGCCTCGAACACGCTGAGAGCCTGACCCACCTTCATCGCCCCGCCCTTGAGCTCTCCGAGCACGGCGAAGACCTGTTCGGCCGCCTGGTCGGCCAGCTCCTCGGTCAGTACGCCCTCGCCCCTGCCCAGAGCTCGACGTCCCAGCGACCCGGCGGCTCGTCCGGCGATTCCCAGGGGCAGGCCTGCGAGGCGCGCTGCTCGGCGGGATGAGGTGCGGGGGAGATCGGCCACGCCTCCAATCATGACAGAGGATGCCGATATGTCGCCGCGCCGCAGGTACAGCGATCGAAGGACGGCCATTCGAGCCTTCTCCACAGCCCCTCGGCGGGATTGATCTCGACGGACGCCCCGATGGTCTGGAGTGGGCGGTCGGCCTCACGGCTGGCGGAGACCTCGGCGAGGACCAGGGCGGCTGCCGCCGTGAGCGCGGGCACTCCGGCCGAGGGGGATCGGCCGACGAGCTGGGCGGCGACGAACGGCCACCGCGGGTCACGTCCGGCGCGGAACAGGTCCACGCACCGCAGACACGGACTCGCCCCGGGGATCACGGTGGGCCCCACCACCACCCGGCCGTCGCGGG
>NZ_JAALEC010000130.1:0-2023 GCF_014145205.1 Dietzia sp. DQ11-44 | reverse complement strand
CGGGTGCCGTCCACCGGGTCGCGAGCCGGCACTTCCCCGTCGCGCCCACGGAGGCCAACACCGCCCTCGCCGCGGCGGTCGGGGAGCTCGCCGGGTCGAGCGGTGACGTCGCGGACCTGCCCGCGCACCTCGACGTGCTCGGGCACTTCGGCCCACTGGTGGAGGCGTCGCTCTCCCACACCGCCTCGCCGACCGTCCTGTCGGCCGGGTACAAGACCAACGTCATCCCCTCCGAGGCGTTCGCCGAGATCGACTGCCGCGTCCTGCCCGGTGGCGAGGAGACCTTCCGCGCGGAGATCGAGGACGAGCTCGGACCCGACGTGGCGGTCGACTGGATCTGGCAACCGCCGATCGCCGCGCCCGCCGACGACCCGCTGGTCTCGGTCATCCGGGAGGCGGTCCGCGAGGCGGACCCCGGCTCCCTGGTCGTGCCGTACCTGCTGCCGGCGAGCACGGACAACAAACACCTCGCTCCGCTGGGGATCCACGGCTACGGCTTCGTCCCGCTGCGGGTGCCGGACGAGTTCGACGTCTTCGGCCACTTCCACGCCGTCGACGAGAGGGTCCCCGTCGACGCGCTCCACTTCGGCGCCGATGTCCTGGCCCGTGTGCTCCGGTCGGCGTGAGGGGCCCGTTCTCGGGTAGCCGGACCGCGCAGCCGCGAACACCGCTACCCGCCGATGTGTGGGTACTGGTCGCGGCGGCCTTCGCCGTCGCGATCGGCTACGGTCTCGTCGCACCCGTCCTCCCGCAGTACGCCCGGAGCTTCGACGTCTCCGTGACCGCCGCGTCGGTGGTCGTGAGCGCGTTCGCGTTCTTCCGCCTGGTGTTCGCTCCCGCCGGCGGGTTCCTCGTGGACCGTCTGGGCGAACGCTGGGTCTACATGTCGGGCCTGCTCATCGTGGTGGTGTCGACCCTGGCCACGGGCGTCGCCCAGACCTACTGGCAGCTGCTGGTGTTCCGGGGACTCGGTGGACTCGGGTCGACGATGTTCACCATCTCGGCGATGGCGTTGCTCACCCGCCTCTCGCCACCCGGAGCCAGAGGACGGATCGCCGGGCTCTACGCCACCGCCTTCCTCATCGGCAACATTGGCGGGCCGGTCCTCGGCGGGTTGCTCGCCGGCTTCGGGATGCGGGTGCCGTTCTTCGTCTACTCCTTCACCCTGCTCGTCGCGACCGGAGTGGTGGCGGTGTTCCTCCGGGGAGGCCGCCGGCCCTCGGCGGACGACGGGACGGAGGAGCAGGAGGCGCTGCCGGTGCGCGAGGCACTCCGCCACAGCGGGTACCGCGCCGCGCTCGTGTCGAGTTTCGTCAACGGATGGAGTTCCTTCGGCGTACGGGTGGCCATCGTCCCGCTCTTCGCCGCCGCGAACTTCGACGCCGGTGCGGGGATCGCCGGCACCGCGCTCGCCTCCTTCGCGGTGGGCACCGCCGCCGTCATCTCGGTGGCCGGGTGGTTGTCCGACCGGTACGGACGACGGCCGCTGGTGATCGGTGGCCTCCTGGTGTCCGGGGTGTCCACACTCGTGCTGGGCTGGTGCGATACCGTTCCGCTCCTCGTGGCCGCCTCGGTGGTGGCGGGCATGGGGGCGGGGGTGCTCAACCCGGCACAACAGGCCTCGGTCGCGGACGTGATCGGAGCGGATCGCGCGGGCGGGAAGGTGCTCGCGACCTTCCAGATGGCCAGCGACTCCGGTGCGATCCTCGGCCCGGTGCTGGTGGGTCTCGTCGTGGACCTGTTCGGCTACACCGCCGGATTCGCACTCTCCGGAGGTCTGCTGCTGGCCGCGGTCGTCCCGTGGCTCGTCGCCAGAGAGACCCACGAGCACCTGGTCCGGGGAACCACGGGGGAGTGACCTGCGCCGCCGTGTCGCGAACGGGGCCTCCGACGCCGTAGCATGAGTCACCTCATGAGCAACGACAACGAGGACCGTACCGCCACCGCCGGCGACGAGGTCGAGACCGCCGCCAGCACCCCAGAGACCACCGACCCCACCGCCGAGACGGCGGACGACCGCGTC
>NZ_JAALEC010000012.1:0-2718 GCF_014145205.1 Dietzia sp. DQ11-44 | reverse complement strand
CGGCGGTGTGCTCGCGGAAGAGGCCCGCCGGGTCCACGTGGACCACCCTCATCTGCGCGGGGACCAGCTCATCGGGCACACCCGCCGAGCGGGCGCGGGCCAGCACTTTCTGCCCGAGGGCGAGGGCCGGCATGTCCCACGGGATGCCGTCGACCACCCCGCGCGGGGGGCGACCGGTACGTTCGGCGGCCTTGGCCTCCTGCCAGAGCCGGTCCTGCTCTGCGGCGTCGAGGCCGGCAGCGCCATCAGCGGTGAACCAGTAGGGCGCACGCCGGCGCAGCTTGTCCAGAAGGGCGCCGGCCACGTCGTGGATGTCGAACGCCCCCTCGGCCCGCTCCTCGCCGATCGCGGCGTGGAACAGCACCTGCAGGAGAAGATCGCCGAGCTCGGAGACCAACTCATCGCGGTCTCCGTCGGCCACGGCGTCGACCAGCTCCCACGACTCCTCCAGCAGGTACGGCAGTAGCGAGGCGTGGGTCTGGGCGGCTTCCCACTCGCCGTCGCGCCGGATGCGGGCCATCACCTCGACGGCCTCGGCGAGCCGATCCCCCGCGCCCGCGCCCGCGCTCAAGCTCGAGCCCGTCGAAAAGAGCGTTTCGGACACATCGGCCGAGTGGATCTGTGCGGAACGCTCTTTTCGATGGGGGTCGGAGCCGGAACCGGACTCGGGACTCACACCGACACCAACTCCGGCTGGATCACCGGGTGCGAGCCCTCGGGATCCCCGGCCATGGCGGTGAGGAAGTCGGCGGCGTACTGCAGCATCTCGTCGTCGCGCGCCTTCTCCGCGCCCGCACCGGCACGCGCGCCTGCCGCCTTGGGCAGCGGGAGCAGCACGGTCTTCTGCGTGGCCCGGTACTGCGCGGCCGGGTACATGCGCTTGAGCCGGATCTGCTGGGAGTCGAGCAGATCGAGCGGGCCCACGCGCAGGCGGGAGCCGGCCAGCACGATCTCGCGCACCTTGTACTTCTGGCACACGAGCCGCAGTCGCGACACGGACACCACGCGCCGGGCCTCGGCGGGCATGGGTCCGTAGCGGTCCACCAGTTCCTCGACCACCGCGTCGATGTCCTCGGGCGCCCGCGCCTGGGACAGTTTGCGGTACGCCTCGAGCCGTAGCCGGTCGCCGTCGACGTACTCGACCGGGATGTAGGCGTCGACCGGCAGCTCGATGCGGATCTCGCCCACCTCCTCCTCGACCTCCACGGTCTCGCCGTCGGCGATCGCGCGGTAGGCCTCCACGGCCTCGCCCACCAGACGGATGTAGAGGTCAAAGCCGACGCCGGCGATGTGGCCGGACTGCTCGGCGCCCAGGACGTTGCCGGCGCCGCGCAGCTCGAGGTCCTTCATGGCCACGGCCATGCCCGCGCCCAGGTCGTTGTTCTGGGCGATGGTGGCCAGCCGGTCGTACGCGGTCTCGGTGAGCGGCTTCTCCGGGTCGTAGAGGAAGTAGGCGTAGCCGCGCTCGCGGGACCGGCCCACGCGCCCGCGCAGCTGGTGCATCTGCGACAGACCCAGCTGGTCGGAGCGGTCCACGATCAGGGTGTTGGCGTTGGAGATGTCCAGGCCGGTCTCGACGATGGTCGTACACACCAGCACGTCGTAGTCGCGGTTCCAGAACCCGCCGACGGTCTGCTCGAGCTGCTCCTCCCCCATCTGCCCGTGGGCCACCACCACGCGCGCCTCGGGCACCAGGTCGCGGATCTTCGCCGCGGTGGCGTCGATGGTCCGCACCCGGTTGTGCACGTAGAACACCTGCCCCTCGCGCAGCAGCTCGCGGCGGATGGCGGCGGCGACGTGCTTGTCCGAGTGCGCGCCGACGTATGTGAGCACGGGCAGCCGCTCCTCGGGCGGAGTGAGGATCTGGCTCATTTCGCGGATCCCGGCCAGCGACATCTCCAGCGTCCTCGGGATGGGCGTCGCGGACATGGTCAGCACGTCCACGTGGGTGCGCAGCGAGGTGATGTGCTCCTTGTGCTCCACACCGAAGCGCTGCTCCTCGTCCACCACCACCAGCCCGAGGTTCTTCCAGTGCACCGCGGTGGCCAGCAACCGGTGGGTGCCGATCACCACGTCCACCGTGCCGTCGGCCAGCCCCTTGAGTACCTCCTTGGCCTCGGCGTCGGAGGTGAACCGGCTGAGCCCCTTGACGGTCACGGGGAACCCGGTCATGCGCTCGACGAAGGTCGCCTGGTGCTGCTGCGCGAGCAGCGTGGTGGGCACCAGTACCGCGACCTGGGTGCCGTCCTGCACGGCCTTGAACGCCGCCCGCACGGCCACCTCGGTCTTGCCGTAGCCCACGTCGCCCACCACCACGCGGTCCATGGGGGCGGTCTTCTCCATGTCCCCCTTGACCTCCTCGATCGCCGTGAGCTGGTCGACGGTCTCGGTGAACGGGAACGCGTCCTCCATCTCCCGCTGCCAGGGGGTGTCGGGGCCGAACGCGCGGCCCGGGGCGGACTGCCGCTTGGCGTAGAGCTGCACCAGCTCGGTGGCGATCTCCCGAACCGCCTTGCGGGCCTTGCGCTTGGTGTTCTGCCAGTCGGCGCCGCCCATCTTGCTCAGCGTCGGGGCCTCCCCGCCTACGTAGCGGCTCAGCTGTCCGAGGGACTCCATGGGCACGAACAGGCGGTCGCCGGCGCCCCCGCGTTTGCCGGGGGCGTACTCGATCACCACGTATTCGCGGCGGCTCGAACCGTCCCCGCCGCGCACCTGCCG
>NZ_JAALEC010000129.1:0-1722 GCF_014145205.1 Dietzia sp. DQ11-44 | reverse complement strand
GCACCCGAACACCCGCGGCGGGGACGTGGTAGCGGATCGAGTCCACGATGTAGTCGCGCTCCACGTCGATGTCCGCGTCGATCTTGTGCGTCACCTGGAGGGTGAACAGCGACAAACCCACGGCCCGGTCGTAGGTGCCGGCCCCGAGCCACTGCACGCGGTGGCCGCCGGGCAGCAGCCACCCGTCTGGGCACCGCCAGAACCGGACGTGGTGCCGTTGCGCGGCGTTGCCCTCGACCTCCTGCTGGTAGGCCAGACACTGCCTGCGTCCGAAGAGCCGCAGGGGGCTCACCGGCGCGGAGGGGTAGGACCGCCGGAGCACCGAGGACATGATGATGCCCCAGGAGGACCGGACCGTGATGTCGTCGGCCAGCACCCACCCGCAGGCCGTCATGGTCTCGTGGATCTGACGGGCGGTGCCGTCGACGGCCAGGTTGACCGGGTCCCCCAGCAACCCGTCAGACGTCCGGGTCCGCGCGATGAAGTATCCCGGCACGTACACCGAGGTGATCAGCGTCTGCAGCCGGGGCAGGACCAGATAGGCGACCAGTGCCCAGAACGGGATCAGGAGGAACAGATGCCACCAGGTGTGGCGCCACACGTCGTCCAACAGCCGCCAGCCGAGCCATCCGGCCGCGAGGGTGGCCAGGGTGAAGAACACGGTGTCGACGACCTGGCCGGGCAGCGCCGGCCGCACGTCGTCGTCCCGCACCTTGGACGGCAGGCGGGCGTAGACCGGGGGCGCGGTCGGCGCGGACCGCTCCGCGCCGGGCGTCTGCACCGCTCGCTCACTGGTGGACATGGCTAGACGATAGTCGGCGGTACCGGCCGTGCGGACCGCGATGACTGCCAGAATGTCCCCGTGCCCACGCCCGATCCGACCCCGGCCAGCAGCCGGGGTGTCCACGAGGAGTACCTGCGGTCGCTGGGACTGCCGCTGATGATCGTCCCGTCCACGCGGTCTCGCGAGATGCTCATCCGCTCCGCCGGAGTCAGCGCCGGTCTCGCGGTGGCCACGTCGGGTCTCTCCGCGTTGGACCGCTCGAACGATTACGCGGTGGCCCTGCTCGAGCGGGTCGGTGAGGATTCACCGGAGCTGGACGACATCGGGATCACAGATCCGATCATCCTGCTGCTCCTGCTGGCGCTCGGCTTGTTCGCCGCCGCGCCCTTGCTCGGGTGGCTGGTGGCCCGCGTGGTGCGACGCCTGGACCGGGTGTCCGGCTCGGTCGTCGGTCTCGTCTCGGCGGTCGCCCTCGTCGTGGCGGCACCTCTCACCTTCGAGGCCCATGACGGCCCCGGCCCGGCCACCACCTCGCTCCTCCTGGCGGGGGTGCTGGTGGGTACCTACATCGGTGTGGGTTCGCTGGTGCGCTGGGCCGCGCGGCGGGTCCGGCGCGAGCTCGGCACCATGGGCCACATGGTGGCCCGGGTCCTGCCGGTCCTCATGTTGGCCGTGCTGTTCCTGTTCTTCAGCGCGGAGATCTGGCAGGTGATGGTGGCGCTGTCCTGGCCGCGGACCTTCGCCGTGGTGGGCGTCATGGGTCTGCTCACCGTCCTGCTGGTGGCCATCACCACCCGGGACGACCTCCACGACGAGCTGGAGGCGCGGGCGCCGGGCCGGGAGCTGCGGATGTCCGAGCGGATCAACATCCTGCTGGTCCCGGTGCTGGCCACCCTCATCCAGGCCGTGTTGTTCGCCTGCCTGGTGTTCCTGTTCTT
>NZ_JAALEC010000128.1:0-4609 GCF_014145205.1 Dietzia sp. DQ11-44 | reverse complement strand
CGGTCGGCGTGAGCGTCGCCGGCGCGGGCTCGCCGGGCGGAACCGGGATCCGCACGGTCCTGATCACCGGCGCCGGTCGCGGGATCGGCGAGGCCACCGCGCGCAGATTCGCCGACGCCGGCTACCTCGTGGGTGCCTTCGACCTGGAACCGTGCGAGTGGGCGCGGGGGGATGACCGCGTGGTCACCGGCGCATTGGACGTCACGGACCCGGCCGCCTGGGAGTCCGCCCTGGCGGAGTTGACCGACCGCTCCGGCGGTGCGCTCGACGTCCTGGTCAACAATGCCGGGCTGCTGTACGGGATGCCGTTCACGGATGCGAGCTACGAGCGGGACTCCGCGCTGGTGGACGTCAACGTCAAGGGCGTGATGTACGGCTGCCGGGCGGCGTTCGGATACCTGGAGAGGGCCCCGGCCCCGACCGTGGTCAACCTCTGTTCGGCGTCGGCGATCTACGGCCAGGCCGAGATGGCCGTGTACTCGGCCACCAAGTTCGCCGTCCGCGGCCTCACCGAGGCGCTGGACCTCGAATGGGGGCCGAAGGGCATCCGGGTGTGCTCGGTGTGGCCGCTCTACGTGGGTACCGGCATGCTCGAGGGCGTCGACACCGCCGGGATGCGGAACATGGGCGTCCGCCTGACCGAGGCCGACGTGGCCGGCGAGATCCTCGGGCTGGCCGAGCAGACGCGGCGCACCCCGTCCGGGGTGCTGGGTCGGATCCGCGGCGCCCTCGGTCGCGAGGTCCACCGGCCGGTGGGTACGCAGGCCACCGCGATGTACCTGGCGTCCCAGATCGGGCCGGGGCGGGTCATCAGGCTGGTCAATCGACGACTCACCTCGTGAGCGGCCCCGCTGCCGACCGCGAGGTGGCGACGGCGGATCCCGCCGCCGGGCCGACCGAGTGGGGCGATGGGCTCGTGGGCGTCGGACCGTGGGAGCTCGAGCGCCCCGGTGAGCCGCGGCCCACGGGCGACCGCTGGGATCCGGACCTGCTCGACTCGGGCGACCGCCGCAACGTGGTCGACCGCTACCGGTACTGGCGGCGAGAAGCGATCGTCGCCGACCTCGACACCCGGCGGCACCCCTTCCACGTGGCCATCGAGAACTTCGGTCACGACGCCAACATCGGCACCGTGGTCCGGACGGCCAACGCGTTCCTCGCGGCGGAGGTGCACATCGTGGGACGACGTCGCTGGAACCGTCGCGGGGCGATGGTCACCGACCGCTACCAGCACCTGCGCCATCACGAGGACGTGGCCGCGCTGATGGACTGGGCCGAATCTTCAGGGGTGCCGGTCGTCGCCGTCGACAACCTCCCCGGCGCCGAGCCGCTCGAGACCGCCCGGCTCCCGCGCGAGTGTGTGCTGCTGTTCGGTCAGGAAGGTCCCGGGGTCAGCGCCGACGCGCGACGACGGGCGGCGAAGACCGTGTCGATCGCCCAGTTCGGCTCGACCCGGTCCATCAACGCGGGCGTGGCCGCGGGGATCGCGATGCACGCGTGGGTCCGCGAGCACGCTGCGCCGACCTGAGCTGTGCTGACCTGGGCTGGCCGACCTGGGCTGGCCAACCTGGGCTGTGCCACCCGAGGTGCAACATCTATCTATTGATTTTCGATAGTTAATCATCCATAGTCGTGAGATGGAGATCGAAAGACGAGCGGTCCTGCCGCTGCGGGTGTCCCTGGTGGTGCTGTTCGCGG
This sequence comes from Dietzia sp. DQ11-44, assembly GCF_014145205.1. Classification (NCBI taxonomy): domain Bacteria; kingdom Bacillati; phylum Actinomycetota; class Actinomycetes; order Mycobacteriales; family Dietziaceae; genus Dietzia; species Dietzia sp. DQ11-44. The sequence continues at coordinate 2,911 of NZ_JAALEC010000128.1, read as the reverse complement.
TACTGCTCCTGCTGCAGACCATGTCGTTGCCCGGGCAGTTCGCGCACATGGCTGAGACATCGCCGGGCGACGCACACCTGCGGTGGCCACTGACGGCGGTGTCGATCTACTGGGTGCTGTGCATCCAGGTCGTGGTGGTGGCCACCTGGAAGCTGCTCACGCTGGTCAAGGACGACCGCATCTTCACCGACGCGTCACTGATCTGGGTCGACGTGATCCTCGGGGCGATCGTCGCGGCCTGGGGGATGCTCGTGCTCGTCCTGGTGCTCGTGGGCGTCAACGCGAACGATCCCGGACTGCCGCTGTTGCTCTTCCTCGTCGTCGTCATCATCACCGTCGCGGCGCTGCTCATGGTCGTCATGCGGGCGCTCCTCCGGCAGGCCACCTCGTTGCGATTCGAGATGGACACGGTGGTGTGATGCCGATCGTTGTGCGGATTGACGTAGAGCTCGCCAGGCGCAAGATGAGCGTGGGTGAGTTCGCGGAGCGGGTGGGACTCACGCCGGCGAACGTCGCGGTGCTGAAGAACGGGCGTGCCAAGGCGGTGCGGTTCAGCACGCTCGAGGCCATGTGTCGCGTGCTTGAGTGTCAGCCCGGGGACCTGCTGGAATGGGTGGAGGAATGAGGAGCGCAGCGGGGTTCGCCCTGGTCCTCGTCGGGGTGCTGAGCGTGGTGGGCCTCGGGGGAGTGGCGATCGTCCTCGGCGGGGCGGACGACTCCCCGGGCCTTCAGGGGATCGGTGTGGTCCTGGTGGTCGGGGCGACGGTCGCCGCCCTCCGTTGGCGGGGCGGACGACCACGGTAGAGACCCGGCTCAGGCCGCCGGGGCGGAGGGCCCGTTGCGGATGCGGTCGACGAGCTTCGGCCCGGCGGTGACGGCCATCGGTATGACCGAGATCAGCACGATCCCGATGAGGATCAGGTCGATGTGCTCCTTGATCAGCGCGAATTGCCCCAACCATGCGCCGAGTGCGGTCACCCCCGCGGCCCACAACACCGCACCCACCATGTTGAACAGCACGAACACGCGGTAGCGCATCCCGGCCATGCCCGCCACCAGCGGCGCGTAGGTGCGGACGATCGGCACGAAGCGGCACAAGATGATCGTGGCCGGCCCCCACTTGTCGAAGAACTCGTGGGCCTCGCGGATGTAGACCTGCTTGAAGATCCGCCCGTCCGGCCGCTCCCGCAGGTGGTGGCCCCACCGGTTGCCGATGAAGTAGCCCACCTGGTCGCCGAGGAACGCCGCGATCGGGGCGGCCACCAGCACCACCCACAGTGGTGCGAAGGGGTTGTCCTGCTGGGTGAGCAGCCCCGCGGTGAACAACAGTGAGTCGCCCGGGAGGAACGGGAACAGCAGACCGGACTCGACGAAGACCACGGCGAGGAGAGCCGGGAGTATCGCGTTGCCGAACGGTCCGTCGCCGGACAGCCAGAACTCCGGGTCCATGAATCCGGGACCGAGCGCCAGGACGTGCTGGGCCTGTTCGGCCACCAGGTGCGTGTTCACCTCGGGAATCGTAGACCCGCTCTGCTGGGAAACGGCTGAAACCGTGCCCCCGCTGGTCCTCCGGGGCCCGCCACCTCGCGGTACCTCGTAGGATGGGATGAGTCACAGTGCCGAAATCTGGAGGATCGTCAATGCCTATCGCCACCCCGGAGCAGTACAAGGACATGCTCGACCGGGCTCGCAAGGAGGGCTTCGCCTACCCCGCGATCAACTGCACCTCCTCCGAGACCATCAACGCGGCCATCAAGGGATTCGCCGACGCGGGCTCGGACGGGATCATCCAGTTCTCCACGGGTGGAGCGGAATTCGGGTCCGGCCTGAACGTCAAGGACATGGTGACGGGCGCGGTCGCGCTGGCCGAGTTCGCGCACATCGTGGCCGAGAAGTATGACGTGTTGGTCGCGCTGCACACCGACCACTGCCCCGAGGACAAGCTCGACACCTTCGTGCGCCCGCTCATCCAGATCTCCCAGGAGCGCGTGGACGCCGGGCGTAACCCGCTGTTCCAGTCGCACATGTGGGACGGCTCGGCCACCCCGCTCGACCGCAACCTCGAGATCGCCAAGGAGCTCCTCGAGAAGACGGCCAGCGCCAACCAGATCCTCGAGATCGAGATCGGCGTCGTGGGCGGCGAGGAGGACGGTGTCGAGAACGAGATCAACGAGAAGCTCTACACCTCCCGCGAGGACTTCGAGGCGACCATCGACGCGCTCGGGGCCGGCAACACCGGGCAGCGCTACCTGCTCGCCGCGACGTTCGGCAACGTCCACGGCGTCTACAAGCCGGGCAACGTCGTGCTGCGTCCCGAGGTGCTCAAGATGGGCCAGGAGGTCGCGGTGGAGAAGCTCGGTCTCAACGAGGGTGACCTGCCGTTCGACTTCGTCTTCCACGGCGGCTCGGGCTCGGCCAAGAGCGAGATCGAGGAGGCGCTGAGCTACGGCGTCATCAAGATGAACGTCGACACCGACACGCAGTACGCGTTCACCCGCCCGATCGCCGGTCAGATGTTCGCCAACTACGACGGCGTCCTGAAGATCGACGGCGAGGTCGGCAACAAGAAGGTCTACGACCCGCGCTCGTACCTCAAGAAGGCCGAGCAGGGGATGTCCGAGCGGGTCGTCGAGGCGTGCAACGACCTCAAGTCGGCCGGCAAGTCCAAGGGCGCCTCTGCCTGACCAGCGGCTTCGGCCTGATCACACTCACGGCGACCCGACGGGGTCGGTGCCACCAGCGGCGTCTCTCCTCCAGTGGAGAGGCGCCGCTGTCGTGTGATCACCGGGTGGTCTGGGCGCCATGCCCGGCAATTCTGGATCGAACACTTGTGCTGTTCCGCCCCGGGCGATAAGGTGGATCACACGTTCGAATGGTGGCGAGTCCGATTGGCGCAGGGGGGTGCGGTGGT
>NZ_JAALEC010000127.1:0-23376 GCF_014145205.1 Dietzia sp. DQ11-44 | reverse complement strand
GCAGTCCCTCGGCGCGGTGCTGGGTCGCCGCGGGGAACGACGCGGTCGCGGTCGCGTCGTCGGGGGTGGTCTCCACGGCGGGGGACTCCGCCCCGGTCGTGGAGCTGGCCGACCCGCCGAAGCCCGGCGCAGGGGTGGAACCCTTGGGTGCCGGGCCGCTCTCGGGTCCGTCGCTCGGCTCGGTCATCGCCTTCTACTCCTTGTCGGACCCGGCGTCGAGCCGGTCGTCGTCGTCGGGCTCGTCGGCGTTGCGGGCGATCGCCAGCAGCGAGTCACCCTCGGCGAGGTTCATCAGGCGCACGCCCTTGGTCTGCCGGCCCGCCTTGCGCACCTGCTTGGCGAACGTGCGGATCACGCCACCGCTGGACGTGATGGCGTAGAGCTCGTCCTGCAACTCCACGATCGTCGCACCCACGAGCTTGCCGCGCTTGGGATCGAACATGAGCGTGAGCACGCCCTTGCCGCCCCGGCCCTGGGCGGCGTACTCGGCCAGCGCGGTGCGCTTGGAGTACCCGCGCTCGGTGGCCACCAGCAGGAAGAGCTGGTTCTCGTCCATCTCCGAACGGACCACCGACATGCTGAGCAGGGCGTCGCCGTCGTTGAACCGCATCCCCATGACACCGGACGTCGCACGGCCCATCGGGCGGAGCGTGTCGTCGTTGGCGTGGAACCGGATCGACTGTCCCTTCTCGGAGACCAGGAGGAGGTCGTCCTCGGGGCCGGCGAGGGCGGCACCGACGAGCTCGTCGCCGTCGCGGAGGTTGACCGCGATGAGACCGCCCGAGCGAGGCGAGTCGTAGTCCTCGAGACGGGACTTCTTGACCAGGCCGTTGCTGGTGGCCAGGACCAGGTACGGGGCGTCCTGGTACCCCTTGATCCGGATGACCCCGGCGATCCGCTCCTCCGGCTGGAACGCGAGGAGGTTGGCCACGTGCTGGCCCCGCGCGGTGCGGCTGGCCTCGGGCAGCTCGTAGGCCTTGACGCGGTAGACCCGGCCCTTGGTCGTGAAGAACAGCAGCCAGTCGTGCGTGGAGGAGACGAAGAAGTGCCGGACGATGTCGTCCTGCTTGAGCTCCGCGCCCCGCACACCCTTGCCGCCCCGCTTCTGGGCGCGGTAGAGATCCGTGCGGGTCCGCTTGGCGTAACCCGTCTCCGTGATGGTGACGACGACGTCCTCGCGGGCGATCAGGTCCTCGTCGGTGACGTCGCCGTCGGCCGGGATGATCACGGTGCGTCGGTCGTCGCCGTACTTCTCGACGATCTCGCGGAGTTCGTCTCCGACGATCGCCCGCTGCCGCTCGGGCTTGGCCAGGATGTCCTTGTAGTCGGCGATCTCGAGCTCGATGGCGGCGAGCTGGTCCACGATCTTCTGCCGCTCCAGGGCCGCGAGGCGGCGGAGCTGCATGTCGAGGATGGCCTGGGCCTGGTCGTCGTCGATGTCGAGGAGGTCCTTGAGACCCTCGCGGGCGATGTCGACGGTCTGCGACCGACGGATGAGCGCGATGACCTCGTCGAGAGCGTCGAGCGCCTTGACCAGCCCGCGCAGGATGTGGGCCCGCCGCTCGGCCTCGTCCAGCAGGTACTGGGTGCGCCGGACGATGACCTCGATCTGATGCGTGACGTACAGCCGCACCAGCTGGTGGATCGGGAGCGTGCGCGGCACGCCGTCGACGATCGACAGCATGTTGGCGCCGAACGACGTCTGCAGCTGCGAGTGCTTGTAGAGGTTGTTGAGGACGACCTTGGCCACGGCGTCGCGCTTGAGCGTGATGACGATCCGCAGTCCCACACGGTCGGACGACTCGTCGTCGATCTTGGAGATGCCGGCGATCTTGCCGTCGCGCAGCTGCTCGGCGATCGACAGGATCATGTTGTCCGGGTTGACCTCGTAGGGCAGCTCGGTGATCACGATGACGGTGCGGTTGCCGTCCTCCTCGATGGAGGTCTTGCCGCGCATCCGGATCGAACCGCGCCCGGTGGTGTAGGCGTCCTTGATGCCCTGGTCCCCGACGATGAACCCGTGGGTCGGGAAGTCCGGCCCCTTGATGAAGCCCATGCAGGCGTCGAGCGCCTCGTCGTCCCCGGCGTCCGGGTTCTCCAGAACCCAGTAGACGGCCTCGGCGACCTCGCGGAGGTTGTGCGGCGGCATCTTGGTGGCCATTCCCACCGCGATGCCACTGGAGCCGTTGATCAGCAGGTTCGGTACCCGGGACGGCAGAACGACCGGTTCGGACGTCTTGCCGTCGTAGTTGGGCTGAAAATCGACCGTGTTCTTGTCGATGTCCCGCACCATCTCCATGGCGAGCGGGGTCATCTTGCACTCGGTGTAGCGCATCGCGGCCGCACCGTCGTTGCCGCGCGAACCGAAGTTCCCCTGGCCGTCGACCATCGGGTAGCGCATCGCCCACGGCTGGGCCAGACGGACCAGGGTGTCGTAGATGGCCGAGTCACCGTGCGGGTGGTAGTTGCCCATGGTGTCGGCGACGGGCTTCGCGGACTTCACGTAGCTACGGTCGGGCCGGTAGCCGTTGTCCCACATCGCGTAGAGAATGCGACGGTGGACGGGCTTGAGCCCGTCCCGGACGTCCGGGAGGGCCCGCCCGACGATGACGCTCATCGAGTAGTCGATGTAGCTTCTCTGCATCTCCGCCTGGATGTCGACCGGTTCGATGCGGTCGTGTCCCCCGGCGTCGGGCGGCAACGTCGTGTCCGTCATGGGCTCCTCTTCGGTTCCTCGTCGCGCTGGCTTCTCTCGCAGACGATGTCGCGGGCACGCGCGTGCTCTGACGGCGACCGTACGACCCGCCCAGTCTATAGGTCCTGGGGAAACGGGTTCGAGGGCACGCCTCGGGCACCCTATTATCTGCGAATGGAACGGGTCCTCGACCGCGTGCGTCGCAGGGTCCTCCGGGCGTCACCGCTCCCGGACCCGGTCCTCGCTGACCCTGTCCGCTCGCCCGGTCTCGGGTCGCCTGGTCTCGGGTCGCCTGGTCTCCGGCCGTCTCGACGGATTCCCGTGCCCAGATGATGTGACGCACGTAACATTTCAGTCATGTCGCGCCTCTCCCGTCAGTCCGCCCGCCGGAGTCGTCGTCTCACCGCGGTGGCCGCGACGTCGGTCTTCGTGCTCGTCAGCGGGCTGCCCGCGATCGCCGGCGCCCAGCCGTCGACCCCGGCGCCCCCGAACAGGGACAGCGTCCAGTTCGACCAACCGGGCGGTTTCTACGACACCCGGGGCCTCGCACCCTCGTCCCCGGGCGCCGTCCTCCGTGCGCAACCGGCCGACCTACCGCTCGCGGTGTCCGTCCCCGGACTGCCTCCGCTTCCCTCCCCACTGCCGGCGATGGCTCAGCGGGCCGTCTACCAGACCCTCGACGTCGACGGTCGACCCGTGGCCACATCCGGCGCGCTGTACGACTCGACCGCACCGTGGAACGGTCCCGGTCCACGACCCACCATCGTGATCGGGCCCGGTACGCAGGGTCAGGGCGATGCGTGTGCCCCGTCCCGGAATCTTGAGACGGCGCTCGGCGTGAACCCGCAGACCGGGGGCGCGGTGCCCTCATATGAGCAGGCGTTCGCGCTGGTCCTGGCCGCCCAGGGCTTCCGGGTGATGGTGATCGACTACATCGGGCTCGGCACGCCCGGCGTGCACACCTATTCCGACCGGGTGGAGCAGGCCCACGCCATGCTGGACGGTGCCCGGGCCGCCCGCGCTCTGAGCGGGGACGCTCCCGTGGTGTTCTGGGGTCACTCCCAGGGTGGAGGTGCCTCCGCGGCCGCTGCCGAGCTCGCCCCCGTGTACGCCCCGGACGTCGACCTGCGCGCGGCCTACGCGTCCGCTCCCCCGGCGGATCTGCTGGCGGTGCTCGACCACATCGACGGCTCCACGCTCACCGGTGCGATCGGGTACGCCATCAACGGCATGTCCGAGCGCTTCCCCGCCGTCCAGCAGGTGGTCGACAGGCAGGTCAACGGCGCCGGTCGGGCCGCGCTCGCAGACATCGCCGGCCTGTGCACCCTCGACCTGCGCTCGGCGTACGGGATGCGCACCACCAACGAGTGGACCCACTCGGGCCGCAGCCTCGGAGAGCTGATCCGCTCCGAGCCCGAGGCCTTGCGGGTCCTCGATCACCAGCGGATCGGCCGACTCCGACCCGAGGTCCCGGTGATGGTCGCCGGGGGTGTCAACGACGACATCATCCCGCTCGGTCAGGTCGAGCAGCTCGGCCGGGACTGGTGCGAACAGGGAACGGCCGTGCACTTCCGTTATGAGACGACCCCGCCCGTCGCCGGCGTGACGCACGCCGCGGCGGCCGTGACCAACTTCCCGGCGGCCCTGGACTTCGTCACCCGCCGGCTCGCGGGAGAACCCGCGCCGAACGACTGCGGGAGCCTGTAGCCCACGGGTCGGCGGGTATCTCGCGGGCGATACCGCTGCCCTCCCTGCGAGATGCCCGCCGACCGGGGGCGCGGATCACACGTCGAGGAAGCGGACGTCCCGCGCGTTGCGGGTGATGAAGTTGCGGCGCGCGTCGACGTCCTCGCCCATGAGGATCGAGAACAACTCGTCGGCGGCCGCGGCGTCGTCGAGCGTGACCAACCGGAGGGTGCGCACCGTCGGATCCATGGTGGTCTCCCACAGCTCCTTGGGGTTCATCTCACCGAGACCCTTGTAGCGCTGGATCCCGTCCTCGACGTTGATCTTGCGCTTCTTCTCCAGACCGATCTTGAGGAGCTCGTCGCGCTCGCGGTCCGAGTACGCGAAGTCGGGCTCGCCCTTGCCCCACTTGAGCTTGTACAGCGGCGGCTGCGCCAGGTAGACGTTCCCGTTCTCCACCAGCGGCTTCATGAACCGGAAAAGGAGGGTGAGCAGGAGCGTCGAGATGTGCTGACCGTCGACGTCGGCGTCGGCCATCAACACGATCTTGTGGTAGCGCAGCTTCTCGAGATCGAACTCCTCGTGGATACCCGTGCCCAGGGCGGTGATGATCGCCTGGACCTCCGTGTTCTTGAGGACCTTGTCGATCCGGGACTTCTCGACGTTGATGATCTTCCCGCGCAGCGGCAGGATCGCCTGGAACATCGAGTCCCGACCGGACTTGGCCGAGCCGCCGGCGGAGTCGCCCTCCACGATGTACAACTCGGACTTGGCCGGGTCCTTGGAGCGACAGTCGGCCAGCTTCCCGGGGAGCCCGCCGATATCGGTCGCCGACTTGCGGCGGACCATCTCGCGGGCCTTGCGGGCGGCGACGCGGGCCTGGCTCGAGGCGATGCCCTTGTTGACGATCACCCTGGCCTCGGCCGGGTTGGCCTCGAACCAGTGACCGACGTGCTCCGAGACCTGCCGCTGGATGAAGCCCTTGACCTCGGTGTTGCCCAGCTTCGTCTTGGTCTGACCCTCGAACTGGGGGTCGGAGATCTTGGCCGAGATCACCGCGGCGAGGCCCTCGCGGATGTCGTCACCCGTGAGGTTGGGGTCCTTCTCCTTGAGCAGCTTCTTGTCGCGGGCGTACTTGTTCACCAGTGAGGTCAGCGCGGCGCGGAAGCCCTCCTCGTGGGTGCCGCCCTCATGGGTGTTGATCGTGTTGGCGAAGGTGTGGACCGACTCCGAGTACCCGGAGTTCCACTGCATCGCGACCTCGACCTCGTGGCCCGTGCCCTTGCCCTCGAAGTAGAGGATCGTCTGGTGGATCGCCGTCTTGGACTTGTTGATCGCGGTGACGTAGTCCTTGAGGCCGTCCGGGTAGTGGAAGGTGCGCTTGCGCTCACGGACCTTGACCGGCTCGGCGGGCTCGGTGGTCTCGACGGCGCCCTCGACGAAGGCCTGCTCCGCGTCCACGGCGTGCTCGATGTCCGACCCCTCGTCGGAACCGGGCGCGGAGTCGGATCCGCGACCCTCGCTGTCCGCGATCGCGTCGAGCTCCGCTGCCTGTTCCGCCCGGGACCGTCGATCGGTCAGGGTGATGGTCAGGCCCTTGTTGAGGAACGCCATCTCCTGGAGGCGACGGGCCACCACGTCGAAGTCGTACTCGGTGGACTCGAAGATCGACCCGTCAGCCCAGAAGCGGACCCTGGTGCCGGTTCCCTCGGCGGGCCCGGCGTCGACGAGCTCCTCGGGGACGGCCATGTTGAAGTTCTGCTGCCACAGGCGTCCGTCCCGCTTGATCTGCACCTCGACCCGCGTCGACAGCGCGTTGACCACCGAGATGCCCACGCCGTGGAGACCACCGGAGACCGCGTAGGAGTCGGAGTCGAACTTGCCGCCCGCGTGCAGCTGGGTCATGACGACCTGCACGGTGGGCATGCCCTGCTCGTGCATCTCGACGGGGATGCCACGGCCGTCGTCGATCACCTCGACGCCGCCGTCCTCCAGCAAGGTCACCTTGACACCGGTCGCGTGGCCGGCCATTGCCTCGTCGATCGAGTTGTCCACCACCTCCCAGATCAGGTGGTGCAGACCGCGCGTCCCTGTGGAGCCGATGTACATACCCGGACGCAGCCGGACGGCCTCGAGTCCTTCGAGAACGGTGATCGATGACGCACCGTAGTCGTTCGTGCCCTTCTTGCTGGCCTTGCTCTTGGCGTCCGCCACGTGCGAACTCCTCGCGTCTCGGGGGTCTGGGACCGGCCCAGTCTACCTGCGACAACCCGCGCGCGGCCCCCGGGCTCGCCAGGACGGGCCCGATGGCCACCCGGGTGGCTCCGCCCCTCAGCCGTAGGTGTCCCGCGGCCCACGACCGGACACGTGCAACGGACCCTTCCGCCAACTGGGTTTCTCGGGGCCCTCGATCTTGAGGCGACGCACGTGACCCGGTCCCATGGCCGCGGCGATCTTGCGGAGGATGTCGGCCGCCACGAGCCGGAGTTGGGTCGCCCACGCGGTGCTGGAGGCGCGGACGTACAGCACGCCCTCCTCGAGTCGCTCCGGGGTGGCGTGCGCGGACATGTCCTCGCCGACGATGCGGTCCCACTCCGCGAACAGCCGACCGGTGGTGACCTTGTCGTCCCAACCCCGTCTCTTGGCGACCTGGCCGACGAGTCGCCCGAGCGGCTGGGGATCCCAGGGGTCGGCACCCGACCCGGTCCAGCCACGTTTGCGCAGCCGCTTCCCGCCTCCCACCGGACCGGTCCGCCCGCGACCGACCTGTTTGCCGTCCGCACGAGCCCGTGTGCGTGCCTCCTCGAGGGCCTGCCTCGCGATGTCATAACCGCGTTGTGGCGGGTCGGACGGTGTTATCGGATCCCTCCGCTGATCGTCGGTCACCTGTGGACCTCCCTGGTCGAGGGTGCGGTGTCGTCGTCTCCGTCGTTATGGTCGTCGTCCATAACCTCGTCGTGACGTCCGGCAACCTCGTCGTGACGTCCGGCGGGGCGGCGCGACACCGTGATGTCCGAGTGACGACCCGCGCCCTCCCCCGTCATCACCACGTCATGACGGACCCCCCGCAATCCGTCCGGGACGTCCTCGCCGACCGCCGCGGTCACCAGGACCTGTTCGACGCCGGTCGCCGCCGCCGCGAGGGCGGCACGGCGGTGGCGGTCGAGTTCGGCGAACACGTCGTCCAGGAGCAGGACGGGCTCGATGCCGTCCGCCCGGAAGAGTTCGAGCGATCCGAGGCGCAGGGCGAGGGCGAACGACCAGGTCTCGCCGTGGCTGGCGAACCCTTTGGCGGGCTCGTCACCGAGCGACAGGACCACATCGTCCCGGTGAGGTCCGACGAGGGACATCCCCCGGTCGATCTCGTCCTGGCGTCTCCTCCCGAGCTCGGCGAGCAGGACAGCCTCGACGAGCTCGGGGTCGGCCAACTCGGACTCCTCCGGTGCGGCGCCGACCCGGAACCGGTACGCGAGATCGGCCGGACGGGACTCCGGCGCCAGACCGCGATAGGCATCGACGACCAGTGGTCGCAACTCCTCGAGCAGGAGGACGCGCCCCGCGACGATCCTCGCCCCGAGTTGGGCGAGACGACCGTCCCACACGTCGAGCGTGTCCAGGGCCGCCTCCGCCTCCTCCCCCCTCCCGCGCCGGAGCACGCCGGAGGCGGATTTGAGGAGGGCCGACCGCTGTCGGAGAACGGAGGAGTACTCGGCGAGGTCGCCCCCGTGGGCGGGCCGACGTTGGACCAGGAGCTCGTCGAGCAGTCTGCGACGCTCGGCCGGCTCCCCTCGGACCAGGGCCAGGTCCTCGGGTGCGAAGAGCACGGATTGCACGACGCCGAGGATGTCGCCGAGGCGGCGGCAGGGCGAGGTGTTGAGCCGCGCCCGGTTGGGCCGCCCCGAGTTGAGGGCCAGCTCCACGGTGAGTTCACGTCCGGCGTTGTGGGCGAGGGCGGCGATCATGGCCGTCTCCGCGCCCGTGCGGATCATCGGTGCCTCGGCTGCGACCCGGTGCGATCTCAGGGTGGCCAGCACCCCGACGGCCTCGAGGACGTTCGTCTTCCCGTGACCGTTGCGCCCCACCAGTGTGGTCACCCCGGGCTCCAGCTCCAGCTCGAGCAGAGGCCAGGATCGGAAATCCAGGAGCCTGAGGTGACGCAGGTGCATGCCGGGCGGCTTCGGGAGAGCCGGGTCAGCCCGGCAGGCGGACCGGCATGAGCAGGTAGGTGTGGTTCGAGTCGACGGGGGCGATCGCGCCGTCGGCGTCCGGGGAGGGCAGTTCCTCGGGAGCGGGACGCAGGACCGCGGGACGGCTGGCCTGGGTGAACCCGAACGCGACGCGCGCCGAGTGCATGCTGCCGAGCCCGTCCAACAGGTAACCGGGGTTGAACGCGATGGTCAGGGGCTCACCGAGGAAGTCGACGGGGAGGGTCTCCGAGGCCTGGGCCGCGTCATCCCCGCCCGCGGAGAGCGCCAACTCGCCGTCGGAGAACGTCATCCGGACCTGCACTCCCCGGTCCGCGACCAGCGCGACGCGCTTGATGGCCTGCACCAGCGCGTCGACCTGGACGACCGCCATCGAGGTGTGTTGGGTCGGCAGCAGCTGGCGGACCTTGGGGAACTCGGCGTCGAGGAGCCGCGTCGTGGTGCGCTGCCCGGAGACCAGCACGCCCATGATGCCGTCCGCCCCGACCTCCGAGCCCGCGCCCAGGCTGAGGTCGACACGCCCACCCTGGCCCGCCGACCGGGTCACGTCGGACAACGTCTTGGCCGGGATCAGGACCTCCACGGCCACGTCCTCGCGAGCGGGTTCCCACTCCAGATCGCGGATGGCCAGGCGGAACCGGTCGGTCGCGATGAGGGTGACCCGGGGTCCCTCGATCTCCATCCGGATGCCGGTGAGCATCGGGAGCGTGTCGTCCTTGCCGGCCGCCACGGCGACCTGGGCCACGGCCTCGGAGAACGCGTCGACCGCGGCCGATCCGGTCACCCCGGGCATCGCCGGCAGCTGCGGGTAGTCCTCGACCGGCATCGTGGGCAGGGTGAACTTGGCGGTGCCGCAGTTGATGTACATCTTCTGGGCGCTCACCGTGACCTCGACCGGACGGTCCGGGAGCGCGCGGGCGATGTCGGCTAACAACCGACCGGACACCAGGGTGCTCCCCGGCTCGGACACCTCGGCCGGGACGGAGACCTGCGCGGAGGTCTCGTAGTCGAAACCCGAGATGGTCAGACCGGAGTCCGCCTCGAGGAGAACCCCGCCGAGGATCGGGACCGACGGTCGTGACGGAAGGGTCCGCGCCACCCAGGCCACCGAATCGGCGAAGTCCTCGCGGGTGACGCGGAACGTCGGATCCGTGATCTCCATCGGTGACCTCTTTCTGGGCGGGGCGCGTACCGCCGGTATCTGGACGAGTGGTCTGTTCGCGGCTGCGGTCTCGGGCGTTCTCTGGCGTCCGACGGGGTCCGCCGGATCATCTCCATGAGAGTAACCGCTCCCGCCGACAGCGGGAACACGGAGTCCTGTAACCCGGTCAAGCAGGCTCGCCGTTCCACATACCTACTTCTTACAAGAACTCTCTAGAGAGATAAGTAGTAGTAGTAGGTCCTGTGAAATTGTGAGCCGACGCCTGTCTACGCAGTTCAGGGTGCGATTGTGGCTGTGGACCGAATCGGCTCATCTTGTGACTTGCGAGCGGCGCGGGTGGAATCACAGATTTCGGTCCACCGTCTGTCCACCGCCGGTCCACAGGAACCCACAGAGTTGTCCACAGGTGTGAAGGGTGTGGCACATGGTATGAGGGGGGTCACATTTACATGTCGGAACGGTCACACGACTCCGACTCTCGAGAACCGGGGGTGGTCCGTGGGGCGGGCGTGTGCGGCGCCGGGCCACTCGGGGGGCGGCCCGACGAGGAGCCACGCGGAACCGAGCGGTCCGGCCCGACGAGGGCATGGACGAAGGCATCGGCGAGCGCACGGACGAGCCGCCGCAGGAGCAGCAGAGGGATCGCGTGGGTGTGCGGCCGGGGGGACGGGTCGGAGAGCCGTCAGAGAGACCGCGAGCGTTCCTTGATCCGGGCGGTGAGCTCCTGGATCTGGTCGTACATGCGCCGGTCGTCCTTGATCTCCTTGAGGATCTTCCGCTGGGCGTACATGACCGTGGTGTGGTCCTTGCCGCCGAAGGTGACGCCGATCTTGGGTAGCGAGAGGTCCGTGAGCTCTCGACAGAGGTACATCGCGATCTGGCGGGCGCGGGAGAGAGACCGGGTCTTCGACGTCCCGCAGAGCTCGTCGATGCTGGTGGAGAAGAACTCCGCGGTCACCGCCATGATCGTCGCGGCCGAGATCTGGAGGGAATCGTCGTCCGAGACCACGTCGCGCAGGACCACCTCGGCCAACGGGACGTCGATCTCGTGTCCGTTGAGGGAGGCGAACGCGACGACCCTGATCAGCGCACCCTCGAGCTCGCGGATGTTGCGCTGCACGCGTGTGGCGATCAGCTCCAGGACATCGCGGGGGACCACGTAGTTCTCCGACTTGGCCTTCTTGTCGATGATCGCGATTCGCGTCTCGAGCTCGGGCGGCTGGATGTCCGTGATGAGACCCCACTCGAAGCGGGTACGCAGCCTGTCCTCGAGGGGCTGGAGCTGCTTGGGGGGCCGATCGGAGGAGATGACGATCTGCTTCTGGGCGTTGTGGATCGTGTTGAAGGTGTGGAAGAACTCCTCCTGCACCTGCTCCTTGCCGATGAGGAACTGGATGTCGTCGACCAGGAGGATGTCGGCCTCGCGGTACCGCTTCTTGAACATGTTCTGGCGGCCGTCGCGGACGGAGTTGATGAAGTCGTTGGTGAACTCCTCGGTCGAGACGTACTTGACCTTCTGTTCGGAGTACATCCTCAGGGAGTAGTGCCCGATCGCGTGGAGCAGGTGTGTCTTGCCGAGCCCCGACTCGCCCCAGATGAACAGCGGGTTGTAGGCGCGCGCCGGGGCCTCCGCGACTGCGAGCGCCGCCGCTCGGGCGAACCGGTTGGAGTTCCCCTGGACGAACGCGCTGAACGTGTACCGCTCGTTGAGTCCAGGCGCGGTCGCCGCCGACAGGGCCTCGTCGCGGTCGCTGCCGTGCAGCAGTCGTTCGGCCGCGATCTGCTCCTCGGTCATGCGGACCGGGCGCGAGGTGGCCGGTGGATGGGAGGCCTCCGGCTCGGGTCGGTGTATCTCGTCGACGTCGATCCGGGGATCGTCGGCATCGGAGTGGTGGTGCCGGCCGGCGAGGGAGGTGTCGACCTTGACCGCCAGATCGACGGGCTCCCCGAGTTGGGAACTGAGCGCGCGGGTGATCGGCCCGCGCAGGATCGACTCGATGTTGTCCCGGGCGAACGCGGACGGCGCGGCGAGCATCGCGAACCCGTTGACCACGGCGATCGGTTGGACGAGACGCAACCAGGCCTGCTGCTGGCGGGACAACGCGGGATTGTCATCGCTGGCCAGAGACGGGTCGGTCAGCTTGTCGAGGACCGCGCTCCACACGTGTTCGAGGTCAGGAGACACGGTGGGCGGTCTCCTCTCGTCGGTGTGAAGCGGTTCCGGGTGGCCGACCCTCTCGGCCCGGCCGGGCACCACACTCTATCCACAGGCTCCGACCCAGGTCCAACGCGGTATCCACATGGTTGTCCACAGCTGTGGAAGATAGACCGGCCCCGCGGTGGCGGGTTCGGTCTCCAGTGCGTGAGGGTGGGGTCTGCTGCGTCGTGATTACGTTAGGCGGCCCGGGTGGGGCTCGATGATGAATGACCGTAACAACACCGTGAACTCGTGGGCAACCCTCAAGATCAACTGGAGGGCGGATGTCAAGCATCCGGCGTCCCGGCGTGTTGCCGTGGCCTGCAGGGTGGTACCGATGGTGCGGATGTGATTACACGGTTTGGTGGCGAGGCCATCGTGCGCGTAATCTTGAGCAGTCTGTCGCGCGCCCGTGAGGCGTGCGGCGCGTCGTGGTACCGCCCGTCAGTGGTGTTTCGACGACATCAGGAACTCGATCGGGCGCACGAGTGGCGCCTACTTCACGTGAGGAGCCAGTCATGGCCAAGGGCAAGCGGACCTACCAGCCGAACAACCGTCGTCGTGCCAAGGTGCACGGCTTCCGTCTCCGGATGCGCACGCGCGCCGGTCGCGGCATTGTCGGCGCTCGCCGCCGTAAGGGCCGCGCCTCGTTGACGGCCTGATCCGGGCCGGGGTGGCGGGTGCTTCCCAGGACCCACCGGCTCCACCGTTCCGCTGACTTCGCGGCGGTGGTGCGGAGGGGTGCGAGGAAGGGCCGCCGGACGATGGTCGTACACGCCCACGTGGACTCTTCGGACGTCCGCGTGGGCGGTCCTCGTTTCGGCCTGGTCGTCAGCAAAGCCGTCGGTGACTCGGTGACCCGCCACCGTGTCAGCCGGCGGCTTCGTCATATCGCCGCCGAGTTGCTGGCGGAGCTCGATCCCGATCTCCTGATCGTGGTCAGGGCCAATCCGGCCTCTGCGGCGGCCTCCCATGACGATCTGGTCCGCGATATGCGTTCCGGTCTGTCCTCCGCGGTGCCGCGTGCTCGTGAGGAGCGGTCATGACCGAGGGCCGCCACGGCCCCGTGGCCCGGGTCCTTCTGTGGATGCTCGACTTCTACCAGAAGGGGATCTCGCCCCTGACCCCACCGAGCTGTCGGTTCGAACCCACCTGCAGCAGTTACGCGGTCGAGGCCGTTCGAGTGCACGGCGCCTGGTACGGGACGTGGCTCTCGGTGTGGCGGTTGTTGAGGTGTGGTCCCTGGACTCCCGGCGGGTGGGATCCGGTCCCGGAACCCCGTTCCGCCGAACCCCGTTCCGCCGAACCGCGAGCCCCGGACCATCCCGCGGATCATCCCCACGAGCATCCCGACAACTCCGAACGAAGCTAGGACTCCACCACCGATGTCGTTCATCACCGACCCTCTGGTCTACTACCCGATCTCCGGGATCCTCTGGTTCTGGCACAAGATCTTCGCGTTCCTCGGGGGCTTTCTTCCCTGGGTGGAGTCACCCGACTCCAACGGCGCCATCTGGGCGCTCTCCGTGATCTTCCTCGTGGTCACCCTCCGCATCCTGCTGTTCTGGCCGGCGGCCAAGCAGATCCGCTTCTCGCGGAAGATGCAGGAGATGCAGCCGCGGATGAAGGAGCTGCAGAAGCGGTACAAGAACGATCGCGAGAAGCTCGCCACCGAGACGCGCAAGCTCCAGAAGTCCGAGGGGTTCAATCCGGTCCTCGGTTGTCTGCCGATGTTCATCCAGATCCCCGTCTTCCTGGGTCTGTTCCATGTGCTCCGGTCCTTCAACCGGATGGGCAACAACTTCGGTGCGCTCGGTATGAGCGCGGAGGAGACGCGGAACACCGGCAACTACGTCTTCAACGCGGACGAGGTCCAGAGCTTCCTGGACGCGCGGCTGTTCGGCGCTCCCCTGTCGTCGTTCATCTCCCAGCCGATCGAGCAGTTCCAGGCGTTCGTCGACCCCGGGGCGGCACTGGACTTCGAGCGCTGGAACATCATCATCGTGGCCATCCCGCTGATGATCGTCTCGGCGGTCACCACGCACCTCAACGCCAGGATCTCGCTGTCCCGCCAGTCGCCTGAGGCCGCGGCCAACCCGCAGGCCAAGATCATGAACCAGTTGATGCTGTGGGCCTTCCCCATCGGCATCCTGGTCACCGGCGCGTTCTGGCCGATGGCGATCCTCGTCTACATGGTCACCAACAACCTGTGGACCCTCGGCCAGCAGTACTACCTCTTCGAGAAGATGGCCAAGGAGGACGACGTGGCCGCCCTCAAGCGCCGTGAGGAGCAGAAGTCCCTCGCCCCGCGGGTCGGCGTGAAGCCCGTCAACCCCAAGAGGGGCCGGGGTGCCCCGACAGGTACCGCCGTGGCCTCCCAGGAGACGGTGGCCGGTGTGACGTCGGATGACGACGACGACCCGGACGCCGCCCCGGCGGTCGCTCCCGCGCCCTCTCCGGGCGCGGCTCCTCGGCCGGGTCAGAGACCTCAGCAGCCGGGCGGTCAACGGACGCGCCCCGCACAGAAGAGCGGCGGGGGAAGCGGTAAGGGCAAGAAGAAGAAGCGTAAACGCTGACCGCAGGTCAGTCAGACCACCGACAAGGTCCCCGATGCCCCGGCATCGGGGACCTTGTCCCATACTTGGGGTGAGTACTCGCCGGCCAGGACGGGCGCGGCGATCGGCGGCGATGACGGAGGCAGATCCATGTCGAAGAAGAACATCGAGGTGTCGGAGGAGCGTCTTGTCGAGGAGGGCGAGGTGGCCGGTGACTATCTCGAGCAGCTCTTGGACATCCTGGACTTCGACGGGGACATAGATCTGGATGTCGAGGGCGATCGTGCGATCGTCAGCATCGACGGGAGCGAGGATCTGGATCGCCTCGTGGGTTCCGACGGTGCGGTTCTCGACGCCGTGCAGGAACTGACCCGGTTGGCCGTTCAGCAGGAGCTGGGAGATCGCAGCCGGTTGATGTTGGACATCTCCGGGTGGCGCGCTGCCAAACGCGAGGCGTTGACCGAGGCCGGTCGGGTGGCCGCACTGCGGGTGCTCGAGTCCGGCGAACCCGAGGAGCTCGAGCCGATGACCCCGTTCGAGCGGAAGGTCATCCACGATGCGATAGCGGAGATCGAGGGAGTGTCCTCGGACTCGACCGGGGCCGAGCCGAATCGGCGGGTCGTGGTCCTGCCGACCTGACCGAGCTGCCGGCCTGACCGAGCCGGTTCGAGTGCCGGACAGCGAGACGAACGGGGGCGCGGGCGTGGAGCCCGCGCCCCCGGCGTCATGTAGGGGTTGAGCGTGGTGCGGACACGGCGACTTACATCGATGTTATTCGGGGGATGTTTCACGTGAAACCAGAGGCGATGAGCGCCGGAAGAGGACGACGGTGACATGAACGAGGACACAGGGCACGAAACGACACGTGACGCGGTCGATGCGTCCACAAGCGATGACGCCCGGGACGATACGAGTGAGACGTCAATGGTCGAGACTCCCCCGGAACCTCCCACCGGCGCGGGTTCAGTGTTCGGCGACCGCCTCCCCCTCGCGGTCAGGTACGTGGAGATCCTCGCGACCGCCGGTCTGGAGCGGGGACTGATGGGACCACGCGAGCGCCCGCGGCTGTGGGACCGCCATGTACTCAACAGTGCGGCGGCCGCCGTCGGCTTCATGGAGAACGAGTCGGTGGTCGACATCGGCAGCGGCGCCGGCCTACCGGGCATCCCGCTCGCGCTTGCCCGGCCCGATCTCCGCATCACTCTGGTCGAGCCCCTCCTCCGTCGGTCGACCTTTCTGCTCGAGGTGGTCGACCAACTGGGACTGGATGTTCGTGTCGTGCGCGGTCGTGCCGAGGAGAAGGACGTGATCGCAGACGCCGGCGGCGCTGACGTGGTGACGTCGCGGGCCGTCGCTCCGCTCTCGCGGCTCGCCGGATGGTCTGCGCCGTTGCTCAGACCGGGTGGTCGGATGGTGGCGCTGAAGGGGGCCTCCGCCGCGGACGAGATCGAACGAGACGAGCGAGCCCTCCGGAAACTGGGCTTCGATGGTGCGCGCGTCGAGGTCGTGTCCGCACCGGATGCGGAGAAGACGAGGCTGGTCATTGCGACGCTCGCGACTAGAGTGGGTAGCCGTGGCTCCCGCTCTCGCGCACGCGGTTCACGGCATCGGTGATGTCCGTCGGAATCGCAGCGGGCGATGTCGGTTTCACGTGAAACACTGGCGGCAGGGGCATCGGGACGATGCGCTGAGTTGCTCTGACAGGTAGTTGAAAGGTGACGGATGTCCGAAGACGAGACCCCGATCTTCGCGGCCGCACGGCAGGCGAACGAGGTACTCCACGGCGACGCCCCCGCGTTGCCGAGACCCCCGCATCCGCGGATCATCACCATCGCCAACCAGAAGGGTGGGGTGGGTAAGACCACCTCGACGGTCAATCTTGCGGCGTCTCTCGCCCTCGGTGGTCTCGGTGTCCTGGTGATCGACATGGACCCGCAGGGCAACGCCAGCACCGCGCTCGGAGTGGATCACCGGGAGGGAACCCCGTCGAGCTACGAGCTCCTCATGTGGGAGCACGCCCTGGAAGACCTCATGCAGAGCAGTCCCCATGCCGAGCGTCTGTTCTGTATCCCGGCGACGATCGATCTCGCGGGATCCGAGATCGAATTGGTGGGCCTCGACCACCGGGAGCATCGGCTCGCCGAGGTGCTCAACAGCGAGGACCTCGTGTCGTTGGGCATTGACTATGTCCTGATCGACTGTCCCCCCTCGTTGGGACTGCTCACGGTGAACGCGATGGTGGCGGCGAGTGAGGTGCTGATCCCTATCCAGTGCGAGTACTACGCGCTCGAAGGGGTCGGCCAGTTGCTGCGCAATGTCGAGTTGATCCAGCAGCACCTCAACCGGTCGTTGGAGATCTCCACCATCATGCTGACGATGTACGACGGACGGACCAAGCTCGCAGAGCAGGTCGCTGGCGAGGTCCGTACCCACTTCGGTGACACGGTGCTCCGTACCGTCATCCCCAGGAGCGTCAAGGTGTCGGAGGCTCCCGGGTACGGGATGACCATCCTCCAGTACGACGCCGGATCCCGCGGCGCTCTCGCGTACCTGGACGCGGCGAAGGAGCTCAACAGCCGCGCGGATCGACTGCACTCACACGTGGAGGACGACCGTGTGTCCACCGGCACGGAGGAGAGTCGATGAGTCAGCAACGCAGGGGTGGTCTCGGTCGGGGGCTCGCCGCCCTGATCCCCACGGGGCCGGACGAGGGTCCACGTCTGGGCAGTGATGCAGCCGACGTGATCCTGGGTCCCAGGGGCGGTGGTCCGCGGACCACTCCCCCCAGGCCGAGGTCCAGCGGTCCGGGGATGTCGGCAGCGAGCAACGTCTCCGTCGACGACGCCGATCGGGCACCCCGTCCGGACGGTGCGAGGGACGACGATGTTTCACGTGAAACCGACGACCTCGTGGATCCCGGCGCGGTGTATCGAGAGATCCCTCCGTCGGCGATCGAGCCGAACCCGAAACAGCCCCGAACCCATTTCGACGAAGAGGCGCTGGCCGAGCTGGCTCACTCCGTCAAAGAGTTCGGGCTCCTCCAGCCGATCGTCGTCCGTGAGATCGCGGCCGGCCGATATCAGCTCATCATGGGCGAGCGACGCTGGCGCGCGAGCCAACGGGCCGAGCTCCCGACGGTCCCGGCGATCGTGCGGCAGACCGACGACGAGGATCTCCTCCGGGACGCGCTTCTCGAGAACATCCATCGGGTCCAGCTCAATCCCCTCGAGGAGGCGGCGGCGTACCAACAGCTCCTTGAGGAGTTCGACGTGACGCAGGCCGAGCTCGCGACCCGGATCGGTCGGTCGCGTCCGGCCATCACCAACAGCATCCGTCTGCTCCAGTTGCCGACCGCTGTCCAGCGCCGGGTGGCGGCCGGTGTGCTGTCCGCCGGCCATGCCCGAGCACTGCTGGGCCTCGAGGCCGGGGCGCCCGCCCAGGACGAGCTCGCAGCGCGAATCGTGGCGGAGGGCCTGTCGGTCCGGGCCACGGAGGAGATCGTCACACTGTTGAACCGGGAGGGCGACGGTACGGCGTCGAGGCCCTCCCCCGCGCCACAGGGTCGCCGACGGGATCCTGAGTTGGAGGCGGTGGCGGGTCGACTGTCCGATCGCTTCGAGACGTCGGTGTCGGTCACCATGGGGCGGCGAAAGGGGCGCATCACGATCGACGTGGGCGACGCCGATGACCTGAACCGGGTCCTGACGCTACTCGAGGGCGGGACGCCCGGATCGCCGCGATGAACTCGATCCGGCCGCTCGACCTCTCCGCCGTGGACCAGCTCGGGCCCCGGGCTCGCAAATGTGTGTACTGGCAGACTGACGGGCAGGTCGGCCAGGACGAGCCGGGGGATCCCGAGTTCGAGAAGGAGGCGTGGATCTCCCACGTGTCCCTGGAATGGGGTGTGTGTGGTCAGATAGCCAGCTATGGTGACCGCTCGACCGGGGCGGCGTTCTACGCGCCCCCCGGGATGGTGCCGCGTGCGGCCTGCTTCCCGACCTCCCCGGTGGGCTCGGACGCCATCCTCCTGGCGGGGTTGAGCATCGAGCACGGGGCGCCCGGCGGTGCGCTGACCTCGCTCCTCGATGCGGTGGTGGTGGATCTGCGCCGACGCGGAATCAAGGCGATTGAGGCCTTCGGGGTGACGTCCGGGGACACCGGGGACGTACTGTCACGTGACACGTGTGGTTCGGAGTCGTGCATCGCTCCGACCGGCTTCCTCGTGGAGCACGGGTTCACCGTCGTGGCCGAGCACGAGACCCATCCGAGACTCCGACTCGATATCGAGAGTGAGCATCTCTGGAAGGCCGACGTCGAGAGGGCGCTCGATCAGCTCTTCGCGGAGCGGGGATTCGCCACCAGGAGGCTGGGGGTGTTGTCCGGGGCGACCGCCCGGCACACGGTGGACCCGCGGGCGGGACGTCAGTCCCGCTGACGCTGTTCGTAGTCGATCAGCTCGTTGACGGACATCGACCCGGTGGGGTGATCGTCCTCGTCGAGTAGGTAGAGGCGCTTCACCCCCACGAGGATGGAGTCGATGATGGTGTCCTGTGCGGTGCGGTCCCCGAGGATGGAGAGATCGCGGGGATTGTAGGCGTACCCCAGGACGATCTGGATGGACGGCATCCGGGTCATCCGGAGAAGGGGCCAGCTCCGCCCGTGGGTGCGACAGTCGCGGAGACTGGTGCGACTGACGATCTCGCGCTGGATGAACCCGGACAGCGCCTCCCCGAGCATCGACTCGGCACCCAGGGAGTTGCCGAAGTAGAAGGTGGCGACACCGTTGCCCACCGGGTTGGGATGCCGGTCCAGGCGGAGCGAGATCATGAGATCGGCGTTGAAGGCGTTCGCGATCTCGGCGCGCTCGGGGTCGGTCGGGATCATCGCCTCCGGCCGGGAGAGGAAGACCTCGACCCCCGCCTGGTTCATCCGCTCGGACAACCGCCGGGTGATGTCCCAGAGCAGCTCGGCATCCGTGATGGTTCCGTGCGGGGTGTCCATGCGGATCGGGTTCTCCGAACCGCTGGGGCCGGGGTCCAGGACGATCCGCTTGCCGGCGAGCATCGGGCCGGAGGTCCGCGCCCGCTCGCGCTCGACCAGCGAGGAGACGTCCCCACCCTTGAACAGGGTGGAGAACCTGTTCAGGGTGTCCAGGGTCTCGGCTCCCACGACGCCGTCCGCGGGCAGGCCGCAGTCCCGCTGGAAGTCCGTCGCCGCGGCATGGGTGAGGGGACCGAAGGTGCCGTCGACCAGTCCCGCGTAGAAACCGAGTTCCCCGAGCCGACGCTGGAACTGCGCCACGTCGTCCCCCGCCATGGGCCTGGAGACGATGTAGCTGAGATCGCGGGTCCCGAGGACGTGGGTGGCGTCATGGAGCGCCGCCTGGGTCGACGGACCCACGATGCCGTCCGAGATGAGCCCACGGGCCTGCTGGAAGGCCAGGACGGCCGTCTCCAGGTCGGCGTCGAACACGGCGTCGGTCCGGGCCAGGATCGATCCGGTCTGGGGTTCGGTGACCCCGACGGACTCGATGTTGTGCAACAGGCCCATTCCCGCGAGGGTCGCCCGGATCGAGGCCACCTCGGGCCCACGGTCACCGCGTCGCCACGCCATGGTTCTCCTCCGCTCCACTCGACTGGGTACCCGGATGAACTTACCGCCTCCGGCGCGGACGTGCCCGGAGCGCACCCGAGTGGGCGGGGCGTCTAGAGGACGTCCCCGAGCTCGGTGCGCAGCGCCGACTTGGACTTCGCTCCGGTGATGCGCTTGACCGGCTTGCCCTCGGAGAACAGCAGCATCGCCGGGATGGCGGTGATCTGGTACTCGGCGGCGAGCTCCTGGTTGGCCTCCACGTCGACCTTGGCGACCGTGAGCTTGTCGGACTCGGCTCCGGCGAGCTCGTCCAGGACCGGCGCCATCATGGTGCAGGGGCGGCACCACGTGGCCCAGAAGTCCACCAGGACGGGCTTCGACCCGCTGGCGGCGAGCACGGCCTCGGCGAAGTCGTCCTCGGTCACGTCGATGATGTTAGGGGTGTTCACGGCCATTGTGGTGGGTCCTTTCGGGGTGGGGGTGTGGGCGTCCCGGGTGTCCCGCCCGCGCGGATCGGGTCCGCCCGGTGGGGGTCAGGCCTGCTCGGCGAGCCAACGCTCGGAATCGATCGAGGCGGCGCACCCCGAACCGGCGGCCGTGATGGCCTGCCGGTAGCGGTGGTCCACCAGGTCGCCGCAGGCGAAGACCCCCGGGATCGAGGTCGCGGTGGTCTGGCCGGTGAGGACGTACCCGTCCTCGTCGACCTCCACCTGGTCC
Organism: Dietzia sp. DQ11-44; assembly: GCF_014145205.1. Taxonomy (NCBI): domain Bacteria; kingdom Bacillati; phylum Actinomycetota; class Actinomycetes; order Mycobacteriales; family Dietziaceae; genus Dietzia; species Dietzia sp. DQ11-44. The sequence continues at coordinate 2,567 of NZ_JAALEC010000127.1, read as the reverse complement.
CGGACCAATTCGGAGCGCGGGTCGTGACCGATCGCCACGAACATCGCGGCCGTCTCGAGTTCGCTCGTCTCACCGGTGACCGTGTTGCGCAGCTTGAGGCGCTCGACCGATCCACTGGCACCCGAGAGCACCTCGTCGACCGTGGTGTTGAGGACGAACGAGATCTTCTCGTTCTCCTTGGCCCGTTCGAGCATGATCTTGGAGGCGCGGAACTCCTCCCGCCGGTGCACGATGGTCACCGAGGAACCGAACTTGGTGAGGAAGGTGGCCTCCTCCATGGCGGAGTCGCCGCCGCCCACCACGACGATCGGCTTGTCCCGGAAGAAGAATCCGTCGCAGGTGGCGCAGGAACTCACGCCACGGCCGAGGTACTCCTGCTCGCCGGGGACGCCGAGGTAGCGTGCGGCGGCGCCCATGGCGAGGATCACGGCGCGGGCGCGGTGCTCCTCCTCCCCCACGCGGACGATCTTGACCTCGCCGGCCAGGTCCATCGAGGTGACGTCCTCCATGCGGAGGTCGGCGCCGAAGCGCTCGGCCTGCTCCCGCATCTGCATCATCAGGTCTGGGCCCATCATCCCCTCGGCGAAGCCCGGGAAGTTCTCGACCTCCGTGGTGGTCATGAGCGCACCGCCGAACTGCGAACCCTCGAACACCACCGGCTTGAGCTCGGCCCGAGCGGAGTAGATGGCGGCGGTGTACCCGGCCGGGCCGGATCCGACGATGATGACGTCGTGGAGGGTGTCGCTCATGGGTTCTTCGGACTCCTTGGCGGGTGGGGAACGTGGGCCGGGACGATCTGCGGATCCACACGATCTGCGGAACCACTATGCCGATCGATGGATCTACTAAGGCGACAACACCCGGCGGGTCGGTGTTGTTCCCTCAGTCGGTGAGGGTGACCCCCGCGAGCAGCACGCTGAGCTTGGCCCGCCCGCGCGAACACCGGCTCTTGATGGTGCCGGGGCGGGCGTTGAGCAGGTGGCACGCCTCGGCCACCGTGCAGCGCAGCATGTCGACGACGACGACCGCGTCCCGCTGGTCGGTGGGCAGCTCCGCCAGGGCCTCGGCGACGATGATCGCGTAGGCGGGGTCCTGGTAGAAGTGGTCCCGCAGCGAGATCTCCTCGTGGAGTCTGGGAGTGAGCTCGGAGTGGGTGCGCAGGCGTTGTGACCGCATCTTGTCCAGGCAGGCGTTGACCACGATGCGGTAGAGCCAACCCTGGACGGGGCAGGCGTGGCGGAAGGAGTCGGCCTTCCGGTACGCCGAGATGAGGGCGTCCTGGAGCGCCTCGGCGGCGTCCTCACGGTTGAAGGAGGTCCGTATGGCCAGCCGCCACAGGTAGTCGTAGTGGCGCCGGACGAGGGCGGAGAACGCGTCCGGGTCGCCGGCGATGTGCGCGTCGAGCAGTTGGACGTCCGAGAGCGCGGACCCGGCCGTGAGGGGCGACCCGGCGGTGAGCGGGGAGCGTCCCGTGACCGTGGAGAGATCGTCGACGGCGCTGGTGTTCACGGCGGTGACGTTAACGCGGCGGGGACCGCCGTGGGGCTGTCACCTCGGGCCCGGGAGCGGGCAGCCGGCTCGACCTCGCTCGCGACCTCGCTCGCGACGTCGCTCTCGTCGTCGATGCGGCCGGGAGGGCTCGGCCGTGGCCGGGCCGGATCACCGGGTGAGAAGGATCTCGCTGATCGACGCCGCGTACGACTCGGGGCCGGAGGTACCGAGCCGGGTGAACCACACGATCAGGTACCGGGACTCCTCGGGCTCGTCGATCGTCACGGTCCCCGAGCCGTCCCGGATCGTCCCCTCGCCGAGCAGGGTGGTGTCCTCGAGAGAGTCCGGGGACGCACTGTCGGCGACCCGGACCTCGAAGCGCACACCGTCGTCGTCCGAGTGGACCACCACGCGCCGGGTCTCCTGCTCGCCGTCGAGGGTCAACAGGAGGCCCACCCCGGGCTTGTACGCGGCCCCGCCGTCGCCGAGCTGGTTGCGGTAGGTGTCGGTGGACCACGAGGTCGACCTGTCACCGTCCGCGACGTTCGGGGCGCTCGAGGAGTTCTCTGCGACCCCCGCCGACCCGACGGGCTGCCACGAGGTGACGTCCGAGACCGTGACGGGCGTGGACGGTGCCTCACGGGTGGGCTCGGTCTCCCCCGGGCCCGACTCGTCCGATGCGGGCTCGGTGGTCGCGGCGGACCTGCTGGCCTGGGCGGCCCGTTCGATCGCGTCGAGTTGCTGGGACAGGGGGGTCTCGTCGCCGCCACCGGCCAGCGCCCCGAGTAGCCACGCGGACAACAGCGCGATCACCACGACGGCCGCCGCGCTGGTGCCGGCCATGATCTGCCAGCGACGTTTCTGGGTGGCCTCGTCCGGCTGTGGGTAGGCCTCGTCGATTCGGTCCGCGTCGTATCGGTCTGCGCCATACCGGTCCGTATCGAGCCCACCGTGGGACTGCCGGTCCGGAGTGACGCCGCGCGCCAGTCCCCCCGTCCCGTCCCCCGGCCGGTCGCGCGGGCCGGCCACGGGGTCACCGTGTCCGGGTGCCGTGGGGACGGCGGATCCGGACGAGG